>JBBPZF010000958.1:0-3593 GCA_038199105.1 Chitinophagales bacterium
ATAAGCTTGCCTTCAATAAAAATCATGTAAAATTTCATACTTCTTTTGAGAGGCCAAACCTTTCATATAGTGTATTCGAACTTTCTTCCAGGCAAAACAAGATGATCGATATTTTGAAAAAAGTTCCCGGAAGTGGCATCGTGTATTGCAAGAGCAGGAAGCGAACAAAAGAGATCGCAGAATTGCTAAGGCTAAATGGTATTAAGGCAGACTATTATCATGCCGGCCTTTCCAATGATGAACGAAATAGCAGGCAGGATGATTGGCTGCATAATAAAATGCGAATTATAGCATGCACGAATGCATTTGGCATGGGTATAGATAAACCTGATGTAAGAACGGTTATTCATTATGATGTACCTGATGCCCTTGAAAATTATTACCAGGAAGCAGGCCGGGCAGGAAGGGATGAGAAAAAAGCTTATGCAATTTTATTTTTTAATGAACTTGAAATTGTTGACCTCAAAAAAAAATCGGCTATCCGGTTCCCTGCAATAAAAGAAATAAAAGCAGTTTACCAGGCACTTGCAAATTACCTGCAGCTACCTTCCGGCAGTGGCGAAGGCATTTCCTTTGAATTTGATATAAATGATTTTGTAAAAAAATTTAAGCTTGATATATCTGTTGTAAACAACGTATTAAAAATTCTTGAACAGGAAGAAATATTAAATTATAGTGACCAATTTTTCTCACCTTCCACAGTTACCTTTTTTGTTGAAAAACCTGCCCTTGAAGAATTTGAAAAAACGCATCCGCATCTTGATACGGTGGTAAAAGGGTTGCTGCGTTCTTACGATGGAATATTTGATTACCCTACTGCCATCCGGGAAACACAACTTGCGAAATTTTTATCCATTAAAAAAGAAGTGCTTATTGCCCATCTCGCAGAAATTAAAAATTTCGGCATTATAGATTACGTTCCTCAAAAAGAAAAGCCACAGGTAACATTCTCTCAAAACCGCGTGAATACTGACAATCTTGTTATTAATGAAAAGAATATTTTAAAAAGAAAACACGCTTTTGAAAGCCGCCTGGCAGCGATTATAAATTATATAAAGGATAATATAACCTGCAGAAGTAAAATGATTGCGGGTTATTTTGATGATAAAAACGTAAAGCCTTGTGGAATTTGCGACAATTGCCTGCGTGAAAAAAATTTAGCCATCACCAAAGAGGAATTTAAAAATATTAGCGCCAGTATTGGCAATATACTTTTAGATAAAGAAATTGATAGCAGCCAGTTGTTGAAAGAATTAGGAGGCTTTAACCGCAATAAGATAAAAAAAGTGCTTAATTTTTTATTAGAGGAAAACCTGGTATCAGTAAGCAATACAGGACTACTAAAAAGTAATGGTCTAAAATAAAAAAGGGACCCAGATAAAAATCTAGTCCCGCTTTAAAATCCAATATCCTATGAAAAACCGGGACGAAAAT
The DNA here is from genome assembly GCA_038199105.1 of Chitinophagales bacterium. Taxonomy (GTDB): domain Bacteria; phylum Bacteroidota; class Bacteroidia; order Chitinophagales; family Chitinophagaceae; genus Ginsengibacter. The sequence continues at coordinate 1,435 of JBBPZF010000958.1, forward strand.
AAATAAAATAAATTAAGGCTGCAAGAAAAGGTAATAAGTAATAATTTGAAGCGGGGGAAACATATAGACAAAAAAAAGGGACCCAGATAGAAATCTAGTCCCGCTTTAAAATCCAATATCCTATGAAAAACCGAGACGAAGATAATAGGGAAATTACTATTTTACAAGACTTTTTACGTTATTCTGCAAAGAATACGTATTTCTACTCATTTGACTTATTGAGCGGCGGCTCGTATTGATTAAGAGGAGATTAAAAAAAGCACTTTTTGTGGGAAGCATAAATGCCGTTATCTCAAAACCATTTTTTTGCAGAGCTTCGGCTCCTTCCTCCGAGTCCGAGTGAGCCTAATATACTTCTTACAATGGTATTGCCAGCTGTTCTCATCATGCTTTTTACAATTGTATTGTCGGCCACTTTTTCAATCATCGAAGGTACAGGCCTGGCTTTCGGATTTGCCGCTGAAGTGCGCAAAGGGGCAGCAGATGCGGCGGCTGTATTGAGTTTTTCAGTAAGTATTTCATAGGCGCTTTCTCTATCAACTACCTGATTATATTTAGGCACCAGTCTGGATTTACTTACCAAATCATCAATTTCATTATTTGTCAGAACATCCATTCTGCTTTGGGGTGTCAGCATCATGGTATGGGCTAAAGGAGTAGGTATTCCCTTTTCATTTAATATAGTAACCAGCGCTTCGCCGATTCCCATTTGGGTTATAAGGTCTTCTGTTTTATAAAAAGCTGTTTCCGGATAATTTTCGGCTGTTTGCTTAATTACTTTTCTATCTGCAGCAGTAAATGCCCTTAACGCATGTTGAATTTTAAGGCCTAACTGACCCAAAATCGCCGCTGGCACATCCATCGGGTTTTGCGTACAAAAGTAAATGCCAACTCCTTTGGACCGGATAAGTTTTATAATGGTTTCAATTTGATCAAGCAACGATTTCGTTGCCTCCTGGAAAATAAGATGAGCTTCATCTATAAAGATCACCAGCTTTGGTTTATCAGCATCTCCTTCTTCTGGAAGAGTTGCATAAATTTCCGCAAGCATCTGTAGCATAAATGATGAAAAAAGTTTTGGCCTGTCCTGGAGATCTGTAACTCGTAGAATGCTGATCATTCCACGACCATCATCACTTATGCGCATCAGGTCATCCACTTCAAAGCTTTTTTCTCCAAAAAATAAATCGGAGCCCTGTTGCTGCAGTTCGATCACTTTTCTGAGAATGGTGCCGGTAGAAGTAGTTGGAATATTGCCATACGCGGCCTGTAGTTCCTGCTTCCCCTCGCCCGCTATGTATTGAAGAATCTTAATAAAATCTTTGAGATCGAGTAATGGCAATTGTTTATCGTCGCAATATTTAAAGATCATGGCTATTACCCCACCCTGGGTATCATTAAGCCCCAATATTTTTGTAAGGAGTACGGGGCCAAATTCAGAAACTGTTGCCCGCAGCCTGACTCCTTTTTCAGTACTCAAGGATAAGAGTTCTGTAGGAAAACTGTCCGGCTTCCAGGTCATATTTATTTCCCGGTATCTTTCTTTTATTTTATCATTCAGCATTCCTTCAGCTGCTATTCCGCTTAAGTCACCTTTTATATCCATTAAAAGTACCGGTACGCTTGCGTTACTCAATCCTTCTGCAATCATTTGAAAAGACTTTGTTTTGCCGGTACCCGTGGCGCCCGCTAAAAGGCCGTGCCTGTTCAATGTTGAGAGAGGCAACAAAATTTCCGCTTCCGGTATTACGCTGCCATCAAGAATCGCGGCGCCAATTTTAAATGTTTCGCCTTTGAAAGAATAACCTTTTTTAATCTGGTCTATGAAAGAATTTTTATCAGCCATCTTATTTTTTTTTGGAAGTTACAAAGTGCAGGTGGAAAATTAGGATTGTTTTAAGTTTTAAGATAAATCAAGTATCGTAAATAATACCGACGTTAAATATGTAAATCATTTTCAAAAAAAACTAAATATCTTTATTCGCAATAAAAACAATTATAATGGAGAACAAAAAACCTAAAATCCTTATTTGTGAGGACGATCCTAACCTTGGGATGGTATTGAAAAATTACCTGGAACTGAATGATTATGATGTGGTACTGGAAAGAGATGGCCGCCTTGGACTCGCAGCTTTTCAACGTGAAAAATTTGACATCTG
>JBBPZF010000959.1:0-2482 GCA_038199105.1 Chitinophagales bacterium
AAAGAAAAAAGCAAGGTTACCATTAAATCCACATTTCTTGGGGCTCATGCATATCCTCCGGAATACAAAGAAAATCACCAGGCATACATTGACATTCTCGTAGATGAAATGCTACCCGTTATCGGGAAAGAAAAGCTGGCAGATTATATAGATGTGTTTTGTGAGGAAGGTTTTTTTTCTGCAGAAGAAACAGAAACTATTTGCAAGGCGGGAATGCGATATGGTCTAAAATCAAAACTTCACGTAAACCAATTAAACAGCATAGGAGGAATTGAAGCCGGGATAAAAGTGAATGCACTTTCTTTGGACCATTTGGAAACGCTGTCGCCTGCAGAAATAAATGTATTAAGCAATAATCCGCCGCTAATGGAGGAGGCCTGGAAAGGACTTTGTACACTTCTTCCAACCGCTGCGTTTTTTCTTAGAATGACGTTACAGGCTGCGAGGCAACTCGTTGATTCAGGCGCTTCTATAGCGCTTGCATCAGATTATAATCCAGGTTGATCTCCAACGGGGAATATGAATTTTGTTGTTGCACTCAGTTGTATACAAATGAAGATGTTGCCGGAAGAAGCCATTAACGCAGCAACGATAAATGGTGCGTATGCAATGGAACTTGGTAACGAGTTGGGAAGCATTACAATTGGTAAAAGAGCAAACCTCATCTTTACAAAACCAATTCCATCAGTGGCATATCTGCCTTATTCTTTTGCCAATAATTTAATTGACAAGGTGATGATTGGCCGAGCGTTTATTAATTAAAATTTTTACCACTTGCATTTGAATGTTTTGTGATCATTGTAAAGTAGCCTGACTTTGGAAGCACTGTTATTTTGAGTTCAGTGCATCCCGCTTTTATCAAAGTAAATGATTAATGGATAAGAGAATATCCGGAAATTAATTAGCTTGTATAAAGTCCGGGCGCCCCCCGATTTGAGAGTTGTATTTGAATTTTATATTTGAGTTGAAATCAATTCTAAAACGTCCGTTATTAAAATTCTTTCTCGGAAAATAATAGGCTTTCAATTCTAATGTGCCAAAAATTAAACTTTCATTTCTGGTCCTTAAGCCTCCGCCAATGCTTGAGTATATCTTGCTTTCGGCAAGTGCGCTATTCCTGGGTGTAAATAACGAAGTATTATAAAATACAAACGGCGCAAAACGAAATGAGGCCAAAGATAGCGGTGTATAAAATACTGATTCACCCTTCACAGTTGTTCTTATATATCCCGGGATATAGCCATTTGAAAATTCGGGAAGACCATATCTGCTTTCAAGATAAAGTGGTTCATTAAGAGTACTATTTATTTGCCATGTAATCCCGGCTGATAAAAAAGTACGCTGTTTCCATTGCCCTATATTTTTAAGACGGCTAAAAAAATCTACATTGCCAAGTGCGGTTATGTCTTCAAAGTTTTTTTTATGAAGCGAACTCTCCAGTCTTACTGTAAAGTCAAGATAACGTTTTTTGGAAGTAAAATAATAACGTTCAAATTTTATCCCCAGGTAAGGTCTGCTTTTATTCTGCTTTCGTGTAAACCCCGCCGTGAATCCTACGTCAATTCCTTCAGGTATATCTTCATTTCTTCCAAAGCCATAAATGTATTGTGTCTTATAAAAGTCCCGTGCAAAAACTGATACAGTGGCCAGCACGCCAGTAATATCTGCATATCTTGAATCATACGTATTTATTAACCTTACCGGTAAAGCATCAAATTTCTGTGACAGTAAACGCAATGCTACCAGCGCTCTTAAACGTTGTCCTCTTACATATTTATCAAGAAACGTTGCATCCACGTTTAATCCTCCCCAAATATCCAGATTATTGTAGCTGTACCTGTAGTCCGAAAGAAATAAAGAATCCCTGAAATACATATTTTGTGTTTGATGGCGTGAGGCTTCCAACGCATATGTCCAGCGCATATATGAATTTACAAGGGGCCTTATGAGCTTTATATAATATGCGTTTTCTTCTTTGTTGCCGTTGATGGAGCTATTAAAATTTTGATAACCGAAATAAGCATCAAGGAAACTTCCTGAAATATTTCGCCATATATACTCTACTCCATAGCCAAGTTTTTTTGCCCTGCTTTTATCGAATAAACCTCTAATTGAAATCCTGTTTCCCGATCCTCCAAGATTTTCTTCGGTGAGTGATACTGTTGTGTTGTTAAGATCAACAGAGGGCACATCGGCGCCGATAGAAAGAACATCCTTTGTAAAAACTGCAATATCCACGGAATCTAAATTATCGAGCAGGGGTATTACACTGATTTTTGCATCATTAAAATATGGCAGGTCTCTTAAATATCTTTCGTTGTCGCCAAGTAAATATGGCTGGATAGAATCGTTTTCTCTAAAAAATAAATTGTTTTCAATTACCCGTTCATACGTTGTCCTATGAACTTTATTTGAAAGTCTTGTAAGTGCTGTAGAAACTTGTTTGGTGGTATCAGAAATTGGTGTTCCAAAAATCAATCTT
>JBBPZF010000960.1:0-6595 GCA_038199105.1 Chitinophagales bacterium
TTTGTTATTTCATTGCCTAATTGATCTATTTTTTTCTTAGTATCCTTGTTCTTTTTGTTACCCTCGTCAAATAATTCTTTGGTCTGGCTAAGGTTAAATAAATCACCTCTTAGTTTAGATAGCTTTTTATATTTTGGGTCATTGGGGCTTATATAACTTCTGAAATCTTTTTTAATGGAATCAATCAATTCTTCCATTTCCCTTTTCTGTTCTTTGCTTTCTGCATCACGGTAAGTTTGTACAGCTGTTTTGTAACTATCTATACTCCACTTGCTATTTCTTAAAGCACTTTTAATATCAGCATCTAATGCAAAGCGACTGATAAGGCTGTTGCCGCATTTAATGTTTATATCAATGTTGGGTAAGGTTTCCAATTCTATGTAATTACTTTCGGGAGTGTAATAAGCATTCTTCAATAATTCAATCCATAAACGGAGGCGGCAAATTTTTACTGAGTTGGGGTTTATATCTACTCCGAACAAACAGTTTTCAATAATGGTTTCTTTTTCATGAAATAAAGTTTTCTGTATCCGCTGGCTTTCTTTATTATGCGGATTGTAATCAAATAATTTTCCATCTTCATCCGTAATAATAAGTTCATCGTTCACCACTTCCACATGGTAATCCCTTAGTGATTTGCCCGTAACATCCTGCAATATTTTCAATTCGCTTTTAATAGCAATCATTTCATTTAAGGCACTTACCAAAAAGTGTCCGCTGCCTACAGCAGGGTCGCAAATGTGCAGGTTATTTATTAGCTGGTTAGCTTCCTTTTTATCATCAATTTTATTATACAAGCTGTCAAGCGTATCGCAGTTCCATCCTTTGGTATCATTAAACTTTTGCAGTACAGACCTTCGGATAGTTTCTTTGCACATGTACATGGTTACAAAGCCCGGTGTAAAAAAAGAGCCGTCTTTATAACCATTAATTTTTTCAAAAATTAACCCCAATACAGAAGCATTGATAAGATTTTTATTTTCTTCCTGTATTTCTTCGCCACCCTCACTGGTAAAATCATAAGCATCCAAAAATTCAAACAGGTATTGCAGAGTTGGCAATGAACCGGTCTTTCTTTTCCCTTTATCATCTTTTAAAACAGAACCGGAGGAAAGTGGCAGTTCCAAACGGTTATCTAATTCACTTACATTAATGGTTTGTCTTTCGAGTTCTATACGGTCAAACAAAGAGCTATTGAGGTAAGGAACTTTGCTAAATTTCTCTTTGATGTGGTTTCTTCTACTGGCTGGCTTTTCTGCCAATACCTGAAAGAACAGATTACTTAATTCATCAAAATCAAACACCAGTTTGCTATTTAGAAAAAGATAGTCCTTATCTCCTTTGTGATATTTGTATAGTTGGGCTTCCAGCAGCTTAATAAACAAAACACGATTCACCCATGTAATGCAAAGCTCTAAAGCAACATTAAACAGTTGCTCTTCTCTTGTTGCACCAAAGGCTGAAAGATTGCTGATATTGCGAAGAGCATCTTTATCTTGTAATTTAATGATGCTGTTTTCCAGCAAAGAAGCATCATCGCATTTTGCTTTTCGCTTTATCAATTTTTTGCCGCCATCTTTTATTTCTTCCAGCCCAATAATGTGTAACAGCTCTGTATAAAATTTTGTATCAAGGCTATTGCTGTCATTTATAAAAGGCTGCTTTAATAAATGTGCCGGCGATAATATTTTATAAAGTCCGATAAGTTTAGTATCATCTTCCTTATCTGTATTGTTGACATATTTTTCATAAAAGCGAACATCAAAATAAGCCACCGGCATTTCTTCAGTTACTTCATCCAAAAATGTTTTAGCAATACTATCGTAAAAGAATTTCGTATCCTTTCCACTAAGTTTCCAGTTCTCAAAATCCTTTTTAAGTTTATTGTTTCTGAAAACATTTTTTTCAAACCATACTTCATCAATTATAAACCACTCGTAAATATTTGTAACAATCAGGTATTTAATATCGGTATTATTATGGTCAACCCTTTCACGTAAATAGTATAGAATCAATTCCTGCAAAGCTTTTGAATTTGGCTTCGCTTCTGTCATCATCTCTGCTTTATTGGAAGGCTTCTTTACTTCGAGTATAACACCAACAGGTTCTTTAGTTTTTTTGCCCGTGTGAATCACTAAATCATTTCTGTCTTTGGTATTAATTTCAAATTGGTCTTTGTACCAGGTATCTTTTAAAAAATCGGCAATTACATTTTTTAAATGCTCTTCACTTTCCTGTTCGTTAATCCGGCTAAGAAGTTGTTGCAGGTTTTTTTTAAATAGTTCTATATGGATGCGGCTTACCTTTTCCTTTAGGTAGGCTTTATTAAGGGCTTTAATGGGCTTGATTAATTCCAGTTTCATGTATCTTTCTCCAGAGTTAGTTTGTAAAATTCAAATATATTGGCAATAGTCTTTTCGCTTACTTCACTTCCCTATTCCTGACTAAAGACAGGCCTGCTTTTTATCTCTTTCGGCTTAATGGCACTTTACTAAAGGAGTTAGTTGTAAATATAGCTTATGAGGGGCAATTTCAACCACTTGCAGCATTTAATGGAATAACAAGAGCTACAGCAACCCCTCATCAGCAAAGCTATAATACCCTTCGCTGGTAACAATTACATGATCTATCACTTGTATGTCTAAAAGCTTTCCTCCTTCATAAATTTTTCTTGTTAAGGCTTCGTCAGCATGGCTGGGTTTAAGATTCCCAGATGGATGATTGTGGGATAAATTCAGGGAGCAGGCATTACTTTTTAAAGCTGCCATAAAAACCAATTTGGGTCTGCGACAGTTCCGGCAATGCCACCACTTGACAACTCATAAATCCCTAAAACCCTGTGAGCCCTGTTCATTAAAACCACTTTAAACTGTTCTACAAATTCTATCTTGTTTGCATCCCAGGTTTGCAGCAGTAATTGATATGCTTCTTTGGTGGATGTTATCCGTGGCCGTTCTGATGGTTTTACTTTGCTTTTGTAAACCAATTCAATTTCTGCCACAGTGTTTAATACGTCTAAATTCATTAGCTGTTCCATAACTCAATCTTTTAATTGTTTAAAAATTAATTATGGAACCATCGCCGCCTTTTGGCGACCAAGGCAATGAAGCAACGGAATAAATGATGGCTTTGTGCGCTGGCTATGTGTTTATGCCGGACAGTTCATTGCCGCTACAGAGCCAAAGGGCGAACTTTGTGGTAGAATTAATGAAGAAAAAAACTATCTCTTATTGATTTTTATAAATAATTATTGAAAACTCATACGTCAAAAAATGCCTTCTTCAATTATAATATCATTTCATAACAAACCTTCTTTCAAAATAAACCAAGCTGCCGGACCCTCAAGTGCGGCAGCTTTCCGGGCTCTTAAAGCCTTTAAAAAGAAAGGGGCAAAAAGCCCCTTTCTTTCAAATCAATTCATCATAAAAATATCCTTCCCATACTTTGCAAAATCCTCACACAAATTAAATGCTCTTTGTATACGCTGCAAGCCTGTACCATACATAATGGATTTCAATTTGGCTTCATCATTTTTATAAGTCCTTACATTTTGAAAATATCCTGTGATAGAATTGTATGCACCAAACACCGTTCCTTTGGTGGTGGCTGTTTGCTGGCTGGGGCTGCTCATACCGTATTCATAAACATTGTCACAGATATTTTTAAAGCAGGTAGATAAATCATCTGATTGCCCTGACTGCAAATTCCTCAATACTTCTTTAGATGGCACCATTGCCTGTTGTACTAATTTCTTTACTTCTGCATCTGTAATAGTTACCCTTGCCCACTGGTTAAAAATACCTTCCAGTTCTTCAGATAATTTGTTAGATATTCCCATTACTTTATGGGCTTCTTCAAAACGTTCTTTGGCGTTTTGTGTATGTCTTATTTTAATGCTGTTGGTGCAGTTCCGCAGGGCTGCATTTAAGGTATTGTTGCAAACAATTCTGGTGGGTGTAAAGGCTGCGGTGATACTTCTAAAACCATCATGCGAAGTAGTCAGGAATAAATATTTTTCTATCAAATCATCACTACCTACTTTGATATAACCGGGTAATTTTGCGGTAATAAAAATGCGTTCGCCTTTACCTAACGCTCCGGCGGTTTCATATTGTATGCCTTCGCCTTGCACAATGGCATCAAAAAAATTAAAGGCTTCTGTATTTTGCATCACTTCATAATCTTTACCTACCACGCCTAATACCTGTTCGGTATCTGTACGCATGGTGGCGTAATAGTTGGGTACTTCTATTTCTGCAATTTTGATTTCTTTTTCCCTGCCTGTCCGGCAGGCAGGTTCATCAGCCATTTGGTTTTCATTGTCATAAATAAACAGTTTTCTTTTTTCTACTGTGTAGTCCAGGTTGGCAAACCTAATTGCCTCTGCGCTGGTAGGATAGTCTTCAACTATCTGCCCTAATCCGTGCCATGCTTTTTCTTTTACGGAAAAGAAACTGTGTTGCTGTTTGTCTTCGTTGAAATTAATGTTGTCTGCCATGATTATTAATTTTTGAAAATGATTTTAAAAAGGGCATCAGCATTTGCTAATGCCCTGTTGATTTTTGTTCTAAAATGGTAAGTCGTCCACTGGTACTGAATCAACTGCTGCATCAACCATAACAGGTGTTTCATCATTCGCCTTTGTCTTCCCATGCAGTTTTATAGTGTTTACATGAAAAGTAAGACTGGCTTTAGCTTCGCCTTCTTTACCTGTGTAAGCATTCACACCGATACGCCCCTGCAACTCTACCAATGTCCCTTTGGTGAGGTATTGGGCAATGGCAGGGTTTACCCAATAATCGCATTGCACATAGGTTACAACTTTTGTTACCTCGTTGCTGCCTTTCGCTTTGTAGTTGTCATTAATGGATACATTAAAATTTACTACCTGTTTGTCGTTTTTAACGGTGGTTACTTTTGCATCACCTGTTAACCTTGCTGTAATTTCCATTTGTTTAAATTTTATAAATGATTAAAATTGTTTAACCCGGCATAAGCCTCGTTCGTTCTAATCGTAGCCACCCGGCCTTGAAACAGGATTTGGGAAAAGCAAGGTTTTTGAAAAAAATATTTTTTGACTGTGGAATAAAAGCGCAGCGGTTATGCCGCAAAAGCAAAAAAGCGCAGCGTATATTTTTTGCAAAACCTACGGCGACCAGAGTGGGAACGCAGGGAAGACCTTGCTTTTTCAAAATGCTGTCAAGAAATTTGCGACAGATAAGTATGAAGGAGTGTTACTATAATCAAATAATTATTTGAATCGTTAAAAAGATTGATTCTTACAGGTGGCTTTATGTATTTTTTTCGGTAATCTGTTGACTGTATTTGCGGTGTCTTTATTTTAGATGTCCTTGAATTGTGGTTGGTGAGGCACGAGCCAATCTCAATGACAAATAATCTTTATCAGAGCAGTTCTTCCGGCTTATTTGCCGGAGGCGTAAAAGAAATAAGCCAGAAGTACTGCGATGGTCTTCTACAATAGTTTTGTCTCTTCTAATTAATTCCGTTAGGGATAGAAACGTAAATCCTTCTGATAAGAAGATTGGAGTGAAAAGCCCGCCCTGAAAGGGAACGGCATAGATATCATATAGAGTTTATAAAACGGCTTAAGAGATTATTGGCTTTTTGTGCGGTAACATTTAAGAAGGCTACATGAGCTAAATTCTACAAGCCTTTGGGAAATTATTCGATTAAAAAAATTAACTTTATAGTCGATTTAATCCCTAGTCATTCCTCTACATCGAGCTGTAAGTGTAAATATATTATTCGTATGAATATAGAACTTACTTTATCGAATAATTCAATACTTGAATTCCTGCCGGGATTACCTTCTGATTATAGAGGTCCACTACTCAGAGGTGCAATTTCAGTTGCTGTAAAAACAAACCTAGCAGAAATCGTACTTCAACAATTAACAGGGGAAAATTATTTTATAAGACTGAGCGCAGGGCGCGTTCTTAAAAAAATCTCTGCAAAAGGCTGGATTGATAAATACGGCCTGTATGGAAACTTCATAATAAAAAACAACGCTAGAAAAGTAATCAATACCATTGGCAAACTTCACTTAAGAAAAGATCAGTACATCTGTTATTTAGCTAAAGAAACCGATTGCAGCGTACAGTTTGAAAAGAATGAAGACTTCAGAATAATAGATTTCTTTTATTCTGCTAAGTTGTTAGAGGAACTTGTTCCATTTTTTCCTGAATTAAAAGCGTTGCTTAAAGAATCACCTCAAACAATATTAAATGGCAAAGGAGGATGGGCTATTCCTTCAATAAAGGAAATCACCAATCAGATACTTGACTGCCCTTACGATGAAACCACCAGGCAATTTTATTATGATTTAAAAGTCCGGGAGTTGCTATATCAATTACTCGAAGTATCATTTAGGCGAAACATAAAATCCTATTCTTTTACTCCATTCGAAATAGCAAGAATTCATGAAGTCCGAACCATACTGGAAAAACATATTGACAAAAAGCCTCTCTCTATCAGGTCGCTTTCGAAGCAGGTCGCATTAAACGAGTTTAAACTGAAAACAGGATTTAGAAAATATTTCAACAGTGGAATATTCGAGTGGCTAATGGAACAAAAA
>JBBPZF010000961.1:0-7791 GCA_038199105.1 Chitinophagales bacterium
GGATTGTTGAATTAATAAAGCTTTCGAATTTGTGCTATTTCGTATTTTGCTTATATAATCTCTGATTTTTCTTCTCGAATCTTTATCAAAATAAATTACCCCGTTTATGCCATCATCGTCAGAGAGTAGCGGATTTATTTTTTGATTAACAACTTCTAATGCTGGCTGCTTTGCAGAAACAACCAAAACCTTTTTGTTTAGTGCAAGTGCTGATAAAAGTATCGCAGAAATTGTATGTGATTTCCCAGTTCCAGGTGGACCTTGTATGTATGAAATTTCATTTTGCCAAGCATTCCTAACTGCTTGTTTTTGTGATGCTGATAATGAAAGCGGAATAACATTTGCAATAATGTCATTTATTCTTTCTTCCGCTAATACACTTATGCTTGCTCGCTGTTCTGACAATGCGTTTACTAAAAGTTTTTCTAAAACAGGGTTTTTAAAGTCTTTAGTTTTTTCAATGCTTTCTACGAAAGTGTTTAATGCTTGATAAGTAGATAACTGGTCTGGGATGTTAGCAACAAATGAGTAATTAGCTGGGTAATATTTTAATTTCCCTTTAAACATTGAGTTGGCTCGGTTACCTAAATGGTTATTGATTTCTGCTCTGTAGTCAATGGTATCTCTTATAGTTTCTATATGCTTGAATTCTTCAAAATCAATTTTCAATTGATTAAAAACGTATTGAGAAAAATCAAACATTTTTTCAAAAGTATTGCACTTAATTATTTCGTCTTCTAATCTTTCGAGCAGCGAAGTTTGATTGGTTGTTGATGGCGTAAAAACATCATCATCATTTATATTTGTTTTCTCGGATAATGTTGCAAGTAAGTCATAATTAATATTTGCACTATCCGGAAAATCTACAATTATTTCATTATCGTCTGTTTTATCAATATCACATTGAACATATAAAATTGGCGCTGAAATAACTTTCTTTTTTATTGTGCCACACAATAAGCCAAATCCAACAAATAATTTTCTGTCAGGATTTGATTTTACTTGCTCGAAATACCAATTGTAAATTTCATATTGTGCGTCAAGATTTGAGATTATTTCTCTGTGTCTTGAAACTGGATTTGCGTATTTGAATTGCTTATTAAGATAACATTTTTCAAAACCATTTCTTGTAACAATTTTACGACTGACATCACGCAAATATTTTATATACTGTATTACTCGCTTTGAGTTCTCTATGTGATTGGGCATAACAAATTACTTAATCTAAAGACAATGGGCTTTTAATTTCATCTATAACTTTTTGAAACTTTTGTTCTACATTATCTAATGTCTTAGACTGCTGCAATTCTTGAACTTTCAAAGAATTTTCTATTTTAAATTTGATTTCGTTTTCACTATATGCAACAGATTTTGTAATTAGATTTAATGTTTTTTGAACTTCGGTTTGTAATGTAGAATTGGAAGTTTGAATGTTTGTATTTATTTCGTTTAAAGCTTTTTCAGAAGTTTTAATTAGTTCTGTTTTTGAATTTGCTGTTGTGCTATTTACCGACTTTTCTAACTCATTAAGTTTTGCTTTAATATCTGTATTTAGTTGTTCTGTTTTTTGAGTTAGAAGTTTGCTTAGGTCTTCGGTTACCTTTTCAATTGCATTTAAATTCTCGTCCTTAAGAGTGTGGATTGCTACGAGAATGTCATTTTTTGTTGCCGATATATCTTGATTATTTTTGTCTTCAAAAGCCTTTAGTTGCTCTGCAAGTTTGTTGTTCGATTTGTTGCTTAAAAAAATTCCAATACCGACTGCGATTAGTATCAAACACACTAAAATCAAAGTTGCTATATCCATTTTTAAAAATTGTTTGTTACAAAAGTATTAGTTTAAATTTTCCGGTCAATCTGGTATTAATTTGCGGAGGCATCAATAGAGTGATCACTAACATACACATTTTCTCTCAGCTTCTAATCACCCAGAGCTCAAAATTGTTATGTAATTCTGCTTTTTCGTATTCCTTTTATTTCTTCCAAATATTATCTTCCGGCGTATAGTCCATAAAAATTCCGCCATCTAATTCGATAGTGCTAATATTTTTCTTCGTGGAAACTTTTAATATTTGTTCTTTTTCATTCGTTTTCCAGATCGCAGGGGTTTCATGCATTAAAGAAGTGCTGCCGTCTCCATAGGTAATTTTTACATTAAAAGGAATAGCGAAGCCACCAACGTTTTCAACGGTTACATCATAATAATTGTTTTGCTTTTTTGCATTGTTAATTTTAAGATCAATATAGTTATTAGTGAAGAACCAGTTTGTGAAAAACCAGTTTAAGTTTTGCCCCGAACCAGTATTCATTGCATTGAAATAATCCCATGGTATTGGATGCTTGCCATTCCATGCATTCATATAAAAGTGCAGCGCCTTTTTAAACAGCGCATCTCCCAGCATATCTTTTAAAGCGAGGTAGCTTAATGATGCTTTACCATAAGAGTTATTTCCATAGCCGGCACCGCTTACCTGCGTTGACATTGAAATGATAGGCTGGTCTTCTTCTGCAGACGCATCTTTTATGTAACGGTTAATGCGAAATCTTTTATAAAAAGAGTCAGCGCCCGCTTTACCTTGTTCATCCTGCCCGATCAGGTATTCAAATGTAGTGGCCCAGCCTTCATCCATAAATGCATAGCGGGTTTCATTTATGCCCATATAAAAAGGAAAATAGGTATGCGCTATCTCATGGTCTTCCACCAACTGCGCAAACTTGAGATCCTTGGTTGTCGCATCATTTATCATCATCGGATATTCCATATCGGCATATCCCTGGAAGGAAGTCATTTTTGAAAAAGGGTAGGGAACGCCCGGCCATTCAGTAGAAAAATATTTGAGGGAATGCTGTGACCATTTTGTGTAGCTACGGTAATCATTTGACGTATCATTGTATGCGGCCTGAACACTTGCCCTGCGATTATTCTTTGCATCAACCAACACGCTTGCCGCATCCCACACATAATTTTTACTGGTGGCAAAACAAACATCGGTTATATGATCTGCAGAGAATTTCCATGTGTTCCAATCATTTTGATTGGTTATTTTATGTTGCTGTATTTCATCATTATTTGCAATGTGAATTACGTCATCAGAAGTGTAAGATTTTTTCAGGCGCTCCGCAATTTCGGGCTGCAACACTTCATCAGCATTTAATAAATCACCTGTTGCCCAAACCACGTAATCTTTCGGCACTTTTACTGTAAGCTTGTAATCATTAAAATCATTGTAAAATTCCTGCCTTCCGGTGTGCGGAATCATGTCCCAGCCATAGTAATCATCGTACACGGATACACGTGGGTAAGAATAAGCGACATAGAATGTGGTGCTGTCTATCTGCCCCTCACGGCCACTTTGCTTTGACAAAGGATAGCTCCATGCAATATCCAGGGTGATTGATGTGTGCGGTAACAATGGTTTTTTTAATTTCACCGGCGCCACTGTTCCCCAATCTTTGCTGTCGATTTTGTAGTCTTCATTATCAACGGAAAAAGATTGTATATCCAAGCCAGTTGTAATGATATCAGGATTTGCATAGCCTCCTCTTGGCGCAAAAATCTTATGAAAGTTATTTACAAACCTTATCGCAATCATTTCTAAAGTATCCGGGCTATTGTTTGTGTAAACGATATTTTCCGTGCCAGATACAACTTTTGTTTCAGGAGTTACCATTACATTAATATCATACTTCCCATCGTTTTGCCAATAGTTTTTGCCAGGAGTTCCATCCATGGAGCGTGTGCCGTTTTTATATGCTTCAGTAATATTGCGGGGCATATAAAGTTTTTGTGCCTGCAGGTAATTTTTTCCAATAAATAAAAATGCCAGGACCAGGATAATGTTTTTCATGTAAATGTTTTTTTAAAATTAAGAAAGGATGATGAATATGAAGGGTTGAATGATTAATTCATTGAAGGTTATTTTGCAACCTCAAGTTTTGTATTTTTGAAATAAATTTTAATAATGACAGAACTAATAATAGACAAAAAAAAATACATTTTAATTCCTGAAGAAAACTACCAGGCTTTACAAAAAAAAGCAGCTCTAAAATCTAAATCGGAAAAAACATTCACCCTTGAACAAGCCCGTGAATACAGTAAAAAAATGATTAGGAAATGGGCCGCCGAAAAATAATTGTGAAGCAAACCGCAGCTGATAATATTGCAACTATTTCATGGTACATTGAATCAAAGGGGTTAGTTGCCACCGCTGAAAAGTTTACAGATGATGTTTATGATTATTTTATTAAAATTTGTGATGATCGAAAATCGTATCCTTTCTGCAGGCATCCTCCAAGTGCATTATTAGGATACAAATGTCTTCCGTATAAGAAAAAATATACTATTAAATTTATCGAGACGAAAAGTGAAATTATTATCTGCGAATTTATTTCATCTAAATTGCTGCATTGGTAATAAGAGAACTGCTGCTGATGTTGGCGTCCTCGCCAACATAAAATTCAACAATCGCCAAAACATATTGGCAATCAAAAATGTCTTATGTGATAATTCTGATGCATCAATGAGCATAAAAATATCTTTTAATTTTCTTTGCATAGCGCAATAATAAGATGTTGGCGGGACGCCAACACCAGCAGCCGAAATACCTCAGACTTTGCATACTACTTTTTATTACCTTCCCTAGCTAAACAATTCTTTTTATGAAACAATGCAAGATATTTCTGGCCTTTTTATTTGCAGGAATTCTCTTTTCTTTTACCTCTTCTTCGCAAAAACAATTTAAAGCTTTACTCATAACTATTACTAATGGCTGGCGACACGAATCGGTGCATGCAGGCGTATTAGCGATACAGCAGTTAGCCGTGCGCAATAATTTTGATGTAGTTTACTTTGATGATCCAAATAGTTTCACTGATAAAAATCTTGAACAATAACAGGTAATCATTTTCTTAATCACAACAGGAAATATTTTTGATTCTGCTCAAAAGAAAGTGATGGAAAGATTTATAGAATCCGGTAAAGGATATGTAGGCATTCACAGTGCATCAGATACGGAATATGGCTGGGATTGGTACACCAAATTGGTGGGAAGAATGTTTTATATCCATCCCGTAATTCAAACCGCAAAACTAAAAGTGTTTGATCCCACTTTTCCAGGGTTACAGGGCATGGATGGAAAATTGTGGACGGATGAATGGTACCAGTTTGGCCCGGAGAATGTTCCCGACCTTCATTATATATTGGGTGTTGACGAATCAACTTATAATCCGAAGGCAGACTGGGGCACCAAAAAAACTTCCGGTATGGGCAAGTTTCATCCCAGCGCATGGTACCACAACTTTGATGGCGGCCGCGCTTTCTACACGGCACTTGGGCACCTGCCTGCTATTTATAGTGATCAGGCATTTTTGAATCATTTGTACGCGGGAATTCTTTGGGCTGCTACTGGTAAGAAGTAAAATAACTTTCTCAACCGATTTATTTAAAAAATATTTAAAACGCTTATTCCAAAAATTTATCATGAAAAAATTTATCATACTGCTGCTTTTTATAACGGCAACAAATGCGAAGGCGCAGGTAATCACTTCTGCAAAAATTGACTCTTTAACTGAGCTTACTTTAAAAACTTTCGATGTGCCCGGAATTGCGGTGGCGGTGGTAAAAGATGGGAAAGTTATTCATGCAAAAGGCTATGGCGTACGCTCGTTGAATACAAAGCAAAAGGTAGATGAAAATACTTTATTTGGTATTGCATCAAACTCCAAAGCTTTTACTGTAGCAGCTTTAGGAATGCTGATAGATGATGGGAAACTAAAATGGGATGATAAAGTGACCGATTATATTCCTGAATTCAGGATGTACAATCCCTATGTAACGGAAGAATTTACCATCAGGGATTTGCTTACGCACCGCAGTGGGCTTGGCCTTGGCGCCGGTGATCTTATGTTTTGGCCTGACTCAAGTGACTTTACCAAAGCTGACATGATACATAACCTGCGCTACCTGAAGCAAGCATCTTCTTTCAGAACAAAATTTGATTATGATAATAATCTTTACATGGTAGCCGGCGAAGTAGTAGCGAGAATTTCTGGTATGAGTTGGGAAGATTTTATTCAAAAAAGAATACTTAATCCTTTGAATATGAACAGCAGCGCCCCTTCGTATAAGTTGCTAAAAAATAAATCAAATGTTATTGACCCGCATGCCCCCGTAGATGGCGTCGTAAAAGTTATTCGCCGCGACTGGAACGAAGCTGCTAATGCTGCCGGTGGTATTTATTCAAACCTTCCCGACATGTGCAAATGGATTATTATGCAAATGAATAACGGTAAGTATGGCAAAGATTCAAGCAAGCAACTTTTTAGCGCCGACGTACATGAAGAAATGTGGACGCCGCAAACTATAATACCCGTGCATGGCGAAAGCCCCATACAACACACACTTTGCAAGTTACGGCCTGGGCTGGTTCCTAAGTGATGTGCATGGGTATAAACAAGCAACGCATACCGGCGGCCTTGCTGGTATCGTAACACAGGTAACACTGATACCTGAGTTGCAGTTAGGTATAATTGTTTTCACCAATCAGCAATCGGGTGCTGCATTCACTGCAATTACCAATACTATCAAGGATAGTTATTTTGATATAAAAGGCCGAAACTGGGTTAAGATTTACCATGATAGGGTAGTGGCAAACGAAGCAAATGCAAAAGAGATTACCGATAAAGTATGGGCTGATATTGAGGCACAACAAAAAAATAATACAAAGCCTGACGTAAGTTTATTTACTGGAACTTATACTGATAAATGGTTTGGCGATGTAACGATCTCTTTAAAAAATGGCAAGATGTGGTTTACATCGAAAAGATCGTTCTTATTAAATGGCGAAATGTTTCCGTACAAAGGCAATACATTCATCGTCAAGTGGGGAGAGAGAAGCATGGATGCCGATGCATTCGTAATGTTTGATTTAGATAATGACGGAAAGGCTTCTGGAATGAAAATGAAAGCCATTTCACCACTTACTGATTTTAGTTTCGATTTCCAGGACCTGGATTTTAAGCGTGTTAAATAAAATCGGCTACCCGTAGCCGTTATGATTGCTTAAGCCCCTTTTTTTAAGCAACATGATGCAAGGTCAGGCCTGTTTTTTTTATAGATAAATTTAGCGGCAATCTTTATAATCATTGAAAGTGATCTTTTCATGCAACGTCATCGAATGCTTTCGTGTTTCGCCAAACTTCTAAAAAAACTTTTACAAGGAGATGCTCACCTTCTGACCTGTAATAATTTTGGCTAATGATGAAAGGATTTTATTTCGACTTCTGGTGCGGACGTCACCGGAACTAACTGTTTACCTCATGATGAATGTGGATTGAAACTGATAAAGCCAACATTTGTGAATACCAAAAGTGATAACAGATCGAAATAAATTATTTTTGTTTTCTCAGCTTATATGCTTCCTGCAAAGCAGACTTCACTAATTTTTTATTTGCTTTATCGAGGTTGATGGTTGTCCAGCCCTGCCTTCCCCAGCCATTAGGAATAGCAAAGATCACATTGCTCTTTGGCGGACAAAAGATGAACTGAACTTCATGCGTAAATTTTAGATTCAGCGTTTTATCTTTTAAAGAAAGTGTTGCAAAAATTTTCTTCTTTACTGTAAAAGCGGTTTTATCGAAATGCGGTTGCTCCCCGGTTCCTTCCAATGAAAGCGCGCTCTTCCACAAGCGGTTAGGGAGACTACAACTATTAAGTGGTTTTGCAACTTAACAATTTTAAGTTGAGTATCTATTTCCACGGTTTAGGAAAATTTTTTTTCGGGCATGCAATTA
>JBBPZF010000962.1:0-2863 GCA_038199105.1 Chitinophagales bacterium
CATGGAAAAGTTTAACAAGCTCGCCAAGCTAGGACTTTTTAAACAGAAGGGTACTGAAATGGGCAAGGCAATTTTCTTTTCAAAAGTTATCATCATTACATGTCTTATTCCCATATTCGCTTTTCAAAAAGTAGAAGGCAAAATTTTTTCTCCATTGGCTTATACACTTGGCTTTGCTTTAATCGGCGCCTTACTTTTTACCCTCACACTTGTTCCCGCTTTATCAAGTATTTTGCTTCGCAAAAATGTCAGGGAAAAACACAACCCCATTCCGTTATTTTTTGAACGGGGGATTGCAAAACTTTTCAGGATTACCTACCGCAATAAAAAGATCAGCATCATTGTAGCATTTTCTATTATGGTGCTTACTTTCTTTTCTGCCCATTTTCTTGGGACAGAATTTTTACCACCGCTTAATGAAGGCGCTTTATGGGTGGAAGCTGAGTTACCCATGAGCGTTAGTTTACCTAAAGCAAATGAAATGAGCAATAAAATGGTAGAAATATTGCACAAGTTCCCGGAGGTAAGGCAAACGATGGCACAAGTGGGCAGGCCAAATGACGGGACCGACCCAAAAGGTTTTTTTAATGTGCAGATACAGGTTGATCTGTTACCGGAGAAACAATGGAAGCGGAATATCAGCGAAGAAGAATTGATAGACGAAATGGATGTACAGTTTAAAAAATACCCGGGCATTGTATTTAATTATTCGCAACCTATACGGGATAATGTGGAAGAAGCCGTCTCCGGGGTAAATGCGTCGCTGGCAGTAAAAATATTTGGTAACGATTTTAATAACCTCGATAAAGCGGCTAATGAAGTAAAACAACAGCTAAAAACGGTGAACGGAATTGAAGACCTGGGCATAGAGCGAAACCTTGGCCAGCCGGAATTCCGGATAGAGCTTGACCAGCAAAAAATGGCAATGTATGGTATTTCAATGGCGGATGCCCAGAGTGTAATAGAAATGGCTATTGGCGGTAAGGCAGCAACACAATTGTACGAAGGTGAGAGAAAATTTGATGTGAGAGTACGATACGACAGGCCTTACCGTGCAGACCAGCAAGCCATAGAAAATGTAATGATGCCAGGGAAGGACAATATTAAGATACCACTGAAAGAAATTTCAGATATCAAAACCATAACGGCCCCTGCATTTATTTATCGTGATAATAATCTGCGATATATTGCTGTAAAATTTTCGGTACGCGGAAGAGATCTCGGCAGTACCATTGCTGAAGGACAACAGAAAGTAAATGCACATGTTCATTTACCAAGAGGCTATTATGCAACATGGAATGGCGAATTTGAAAACCAGGTAAGAGCATCTAAAACCCTGGCGAGGGTGGTGCCGGTTTGTTTACTGGCGATTTTCCTGATCCTTTTTGTTGCATTCAACAATGTAAAAGACGCATTGCTCACGTTGATGAATGTGCCCTTTGCCTTAATAGGTGGCATATTAGCGCTGCACATTACCGGTATGAATTTTAGCATAAGTGCAGGCATCGGCTTCATTGCCTTGTTTGGTGTATGTATTCAAAATGGCGTGATATTGATAAGTGTGTTCAGGAAAAACCTGCAGGAAAAAATGCCGCTGGACAAAGCCGTCTTCGATGGGGTAGTCTCCCGCGTAAGGCCTGTAGTTATGACGGCTTTAATGGCAGCGATAGGGCTGCTTCCGGCCGCTATTTCCCATGGCATCGGCAGCGAAACACAAAAACCTTTAGCCGTTGTCGTTATAGGAGGGCTGGTAACCTCAACAGTGTTAACCCTGCTGATACTGCCGATTATTTTTTCCATTGTATTTCTGCTTATGCATAAGCGGGACAACCGAAAACTTTTAAGAAAGATGGGAATGGTGAGCAAATTGGAGCATCCAAATAAGTAAAATTATTTAAAGAATAATCAACCCTCAACAGCATAACAACGGGAGTAAATTTCTGTGTTATATTATCAAAGTTTTGCCAGGTTTCTCTCAGAGATAATCGTACAGGTCAACACCAAGGTCTCTCAATATCTTAAATCCTTCCGGGGTTACCTGCCACAAAGATTGAGTACGGTTTTTCACCACCACGTCTGTATGCACTACCAGGCCTCTTGTGATTAGTGAGCCGAAAGAGCCGCCTTTTATATCCGCCGGGCCAAATGGGATTTCCCTTTGCTGCAGTACGCCAGCCTCTATCAGCGAAACAATCATAAGCCTGGAAAGCACCGGCTGTTTTCTTCTCGCCGGTAATGCAATAACCTTTGAATTCATGTAAAGCAAGGTAGCCTTTTATTGAAGATGTCAGTAAAATATTATTTACGAAATTATAGAAATTCCTGTTTAGCAATTATCATAACTATCACGTATAAACGAAAGATTGAATATGACGTTGTGATTGTATCCTTTGCTAGAGCCTTAGCCCTGTTCAGCGTGGAGGAGCGGCGCCGTGGTACTGAATACATACACATATTCAAATAAATATATAAAGACTCTCCTTTAATAATAGCTCACTCATAATAATCACCTTTTGCTTTAAGCATATTACCGGATAATTTTTTTGGTAAAGGGTTTTTTTTCTTCGTATCCGTTCCATTAAAAAACATTGTAGGCCCTACCGATAAAAGAAATGCCGCAAACGAAAATGAAGATAGCCATCCCCATAAGTCAACAATTTTAAAGATCAATAATGTAGTGCGAAAATGCGAACAAAAACCATGCTTGTATAAGTTGCCATCATTTTGTTTACGGTGTTAATATCATTAAATTAATATAGGGGAAATAAATTATAGCAAATTTTGCAACAGAAACATGTTTTGCCAACTGGCTTAATCGCTGTAATAGTTTACATTTGATTTTATCTTTTAAACAAATATTCCG
>JBBPZF010000963.1:0-2236 GCA_038199105.1 Chitinophagales bacterium
AATTACAGGATATATCTATGCCGCACAATCCGTGCATCACATTTCTTTATTTCCTAGTATGCCGGTCTATACCGCTATTACGTTTACATTTTTATCATTAGGTATATTATTAAGCCGTTGCCAAAAAGGCTTTGTCCGCGATTTTATTCAAAAAAATATTGGTGGCAACCTACTAAGAAAGCTGGTGCCGGTAGGAATTATTATTCCTATGATTATTGGATATTTAAGGTTTAAAGGATTAGAATTCAATCTATTTGACCAGGAGTTTGGTTCTGCACTCGGGGTAATACTTATCGT
The DNA here is from genome assembly GCA_038199105.1 of Chitinophagales bacterium. GTDB lineage: Bacteria > Bacteroidota > Bacteroidia > Chitinophagales > Chitinophagaceae > Ginsengibacter. Next base: position 298 of record JBBPZF010000963.1, read on the forward strand.
TTTTACTTTTTGCATGTTTATGTGGTGGCTTGCCAGGTCATTAAATAAAATGGATGAAAAAAGAAAACAAGCAGAAGTAAGATGGATAAATATGAAAGATGAACTTTCATTAAATGAAAAAAAATACCGCAACCTTATAGAAAACTCGGGAGTAGTAATGTACACAACAACAATAAACGGGTTGTTCACCTACACAAGCAGCAAGGCTTTTCAGCTTAGCGGCTATACATCAGCCGAGTTGGGAGGAATGCATTTTTCTGATTTGATAGATGCTGAATGGATAGACGAAGTAAAAACAAAATACTTCAACCAGCTAAAAAATAATATAGAGGAAACTTCAACTGAGTTTTGCATCCGCACAAAATATGGGGATTTAAAGTGGGTAGAACAATCTGCAATTTTAATAATAGAAAATAATCAGCCTGTTGGATTTCAATGTATAATAAAAGATATTTCCGAAAGGAAAGAAATGGAAGATGTGCTAAGGAATTATGAACTGGAGTTAGTTAAAAACCAGGAGCGTTTACAAGCCATCCTTGATAATACTACTTCGTTCATTTATATAAAAGACCTTAACGGAAAATATCTTGTTACTAACAAGCAATTCAAAGAAACATTCGACGTAATTGAAGAAAAAATAAACGGCCAAACAGCCTTTGACTTCGCCAATCCCGACCAGGCGCAGCGGTTCACCGATGCAGATAGCGAAGTGATAAGAACGAGTAAGCAAGTGGAGATAGAAGAGATAATAGAGAAGCCTGACGGCAAACATCATTTTCTTATCGTTAAATTTCCATTGTTAGATGCACAAAATAACATCTATGGATTAAGCGGTATAGGCACTGACATCACAGAAAGGGTGAAGTATGAAAAAGAATTGATTGACGCAAAAAAAATTGCCGAAGATGCCAAGAAACTGCAGGAACAGTTTCTCGCTAATATGAGCCACGAAATAAGGACGCCTATGAATGGCATACAGGGAATGACCGACCTTTTATTAGAAACCAATTTGACTACCGAGCAAAACGATTTTGCCAAAACTATAAAGCGTTCATCAGATAATTTATTAGTTATTATAAACGACATCCTTGACTTTTCAAAGATCCAGGCGGGGAAATTGACGATTGAAAAAATTGATTTCAAGCTGAACGAAGTAGTTGAAAATACGAAGGCCATCTTCCGTCAGCGAATAAAAGATAAGGGCTTAGCGTTTCAGTTTACTATTGATGAAGATGTGCCCAATATATTGAACGGCGATCCATACAGGCTTAACCAGGTGCTGGTAAACCTGCTTGGAAATGCGATAAAATTTACCACTAGCGGCGGAATTACTATCAGCACTTCGATAGAAGCAAAAACAGCGGAAGAAATTATTTTACACTTTGCAATAACGGATAGCGGCATTGGTATTGAGCCTGATAAGATAGATGATATGTTTGAAAGCTTTACCCAGGCCAGCACTGATACTTCACGTAAGTACGGCGGCACGGGCCTGGGCCTCGCCATCTCCAAACAGTTAGTAGAAATGCAGCGGGGAAATATTTCTGTGGAAAGTAAAGTTGATCACGGCACTACTTTTAAATTTTCAATACCTTATACATATAGCCAAACAACCAATGCGCCGCTTTTTGTACCTGTAGACGTAATTGACTATCGCACCCATTTAAAAAACAAAAAATTTCTTGTAGCCGAAGACAATGAAGTAAATCAAAAAGTAATACGCCACGTTTTGAAAAAAGCAGGAGGCATTGTTACCATGGCAAACAACGGGCTTGAGGCTGTTGGCTTCCTCGAAAAAGATAAAGATTATGACCTGATAATTATGGACCTGCAAATGCCCGAAATGGACGGCTACACAGCAACAAAGCATATAAGGAACGTGATGAAACTTTCTATCCCCATCATCGCCATGACTGCTTCAGCATTAAAAGGAGAAAAG
>JBBPZF010000964.1:0-10405 GCA_038199105.1 Chitinophagales bacterium
AATTCAATACAAATAAAGCTTTGAATTTAAAATGCTCGAACAACGCCGGCTTATCTATACTTCCATTTATTTTACCTGCTTTTGTGATTGTGCTTATCGTAGTGATCACTACGATGTATCATTCAACAAGGCGGCGCTGGCAAGCCCTGCGAAGAATTTGAGGATGGAGTAAAAAAAATTTATTAAGAATAAATGAATTGGCCTGAGTTATCAATACGAATGAATAAAGTTATAGGGGTCTATTTCATATATTTGCGCAACTTAAATTTTACACATGTCAGTATTAGTAAACAAAGATTCAAAGATATTAGTACAGGGTTTTACAGGTACAGAAGGAACATTTCATGCCACACAAATGATCAGCTATGGAACGAATGTGGTGGGTGGAGTTACGCCAAATAAAGGCGGCATTACGCATCTTGATAAACCGGTTTTTAATACTGTGGAGCAAGCTATAAAAGAAACGGGCGCTGATGTAAGCATCATTTTCGTACCACCTGCTTTTGCCGCGGATGCAATAATGGAAGCTGCGGATGCAGGCATAAAACTAATTATCTGCATCACAGAAGGCATACCTGTACAGGATATGGTAAAAGTAAAAAGTTACCTGCTGGATACAGATGCAAGGCTTATTGGCCCCAACTGCCCTGGTGTAATTACCGCTGACGAATGTAAAGTCGGCATTATGCCCGGATTTATTTTTAAGAAAGGAAAAATCGGTATCGTTTCCAAATCAGGTACGCTTACTTATGAAGCGGCTGACCAGGTTGCAAAGGCAGGCCTTGGCATATCAACGGCGATCGGTATTGGCGGCGATCCTATAATTGGAACAACTACCAAAGAAGCTGTAGAGCTTTTTATGAATGATAAAGAAACTGACGGTATAGTTATGATAGGAGAGATTGGCGGAAGTATGGAAGCTGATGCTGCTTATTGGATTAAAGAAAATGGCACAAAACCGGTAGTTGGATTTATAGCGGGTCAAACCGCCCCGGCCGGACGTCGCATGGGCCACGCAGGCGCTATTGTTGGCGGCGCTGAAGATACGGCTGCTGCCAAAATGAAGATACTTGCGGAATGTGGTGTTCATGTAGTTGCCAGCCCTGCAGACATCGGTAAAACCATGGCTGATGTTATGAAAAAATGAATATAAAGGCTAAATGAAATTTTCGTATAGTTGTCGTTCATAGAAAAAGTTAATTGATGGAATTTAGAGTGACGATAAATGAGCAATTCGGAATGCTTTTGAACTCCTTCGGATTTTTGTTAACTGAAGATGGAAAAAATGTAGTAACCTATAAATCAAACCTCATTACAATAAGATTTATTTATAGCTCGTATGAGTATGAATGTATCTATTTTATTAGATTGAATGAGAGTGAAATTGAATATGAAAATTTCTTTTTGGAGGATTATTTAAATATAAAAAAGCCTTTATTCTCAAACAATACTCAAACGGAAACAAAAATCCAAGAGTGGGCTGCTTTTACATTTACCTATTTATCTCAATTTAAAGATCAAATACTAACCGGCGACAGGAGCTTTTATTTAGGATTGAATGAATTTTACGAAAACGAAAATGAACAGTATAATAAAAACCTGAAAAGCTGATAGACAGAATTTTTTAAAATATTTTAGTTAGTGTCACCTAATTTGGACAACCAATGAATTTTCCACGAGCAGAAATAAATTGGACAAACATTTCCCCCCCCATCATTTTCACACCAACATCGTTACAGGATTTTCCAGGAATCTTTTAACCGTTTGAAGGAAAGCAGCTCCCACTGCCCCATCCACACTTCTATGGTCACAGCTTAAGGTCACCTTCATTACATTAGCAACGCCAAAACCATCTGCTTTTTTCACAACAATTTCCTTTATGCGGCCTACTGCAAGTATAGCACTGTCAGGCGGGTTAATGATTGCCGTGAATTCTTCAATATCCATCATGCCGAGGTTGGAAATGGTAAATGTATTACCAGTGAATTCTTCCGGCTGTAGTTTTTTGTTTCTTGCTTTATCGTAAAGGCCCTTGGCATCGGAAGCAATCTGCGAAAGTGTTTTCTGATCCGCAAAGCGAATAACCGGCACTATTAATCCTTCCGGCATAGCAACAGCGGAGCCAATATGTACATGCTTATTCTGCCTGATAAAGTCACCCATCCAACTGCTGTTCACGGCAGGATGCTGTCGTAAAGCCAAAGCGCAAGCCTTTATCACCATATCATTAAAAGAAATTTTTACCGGGCTTACTTCGTTTATGGATACACGTGAGCTTATGGCATTATCCATATTTATTTCCATCGTCAGGTAAAAATGCGGCGCCTGGTATTTGCTTTCCGCAAGCCTGCGGGCGATGGTTTTACGCATTTGTGTATTAGGAATATCTTCATGGCTTTCCTGGCCGGTTTGTTCAAATGCCTGTACCGGCTTTTGTTTGGCGGCTTCTACCTTTTTGCCTTCTTCTTTTACAGGTACTGCGGCAGGTACGTATTCATCTACATCTCTTTTTATAATTCTTCCACCATCGCCAGTGCCTTTTACTTTTGCAATATCAATTCCTTTATCAGCAGCCATTTTTTTTGCAAGCGGCGAAGCTTTTAATCTTCCACCTTCTGCAGCTACTTCTTCATCTTCTTTTGAGCCCATTCCGTTTGATGAAGCTTTTGATTCAGTTGCTTTCTGCTGCTGTGCAGGCTGTTGTTGTGTTTCATCTTTACCGCTTTCCTCAGCCGGTGCGCTTTCGCCCTGGTTCTTTTCTGCTTCTACAAAAGCGCTCACATCAGTTCCTTCCTTACCTACAATCGCAATGATACCATTTACTTTAGCCGCCTGCCCTGCTTCTACACCAATGTACAACAGCGTTCCTTCTTCGTAGCCCACCACATCCATAGTTGCTTTATCTGTTTCTACTTCAGCAAGCACATCATCACCTTTCACCTTATCGCCAACTTTTTTATTCCACTGAACAATTTTGCCTTCTGTCATCGTATCGCTTAGCAATGGCATTCTTATCACTTTGGCATCTTTGGGTAATTCTGCCGAAGGCTTATCCTCGGATTTTTTTACTTCTTCTGTGGCCTTTGATTTTTGCTCATCCTCGTTTTTAATATTTGAAGAATCATTGTTCTTTTGCGATTCATCTTTTGCTTCTGCCGGTTTATTCTGCGTTTCACTTTCCAGCACTTGCTTATAATCCTCGCCTTCTTTGCCAACTATAGCAAGCACACCTTCCACGGCAACTGACTTACCTTTTTCCACACCTATATAAAGAAGAGTACCTTCATTATAACTTTCCAACTCCATCGTAGCTTTGTCAGTTTCTACTTCAGCTAACAAGTCTCCGGGTTTTATTTTATCACCAACTTTTTTGTGCCATTCCACTATTACACCTTCCGTCATAGTATCACTCATTCTTGGCATTTTTATCGCTTCCGCCATAAATAAATACAGTTTTTAAAGTAAAAATTGAGAGGGTGAAATTAATGCAAAATCAGCAAAAGAGATTCGAAGGCTTTATATTACAAGCAACCTATAAAAAACAATATATTCCAGGCTACAATATTTGCCGTTTTTCCGTTGCCGTTTAACTGTCAAAAGAACGTTAGATTTTATTAATAATCAAGTTGCAAGCCTAACCTATCTTTCAACTGTTTTACAAGCGGGTATTCTTCAATTATTTTTAAATATTGATCTTTCGTTGACAGATGCCTGTCGGCTACCTCCATGGTTTCCTTATTTTCTACAATAATAACCCTATAGGTAAGGAAACGATTATTGAAATAGGCTTGCAAATGTTCAATCAAAGCAGCTCTTTCCGTCTCTACAAATTTTTGTTGAATATTATTTTCGGTTATTATTTCTATACAATTATTATCAATAACATTAAGCTTCGCAGATTTAAAATTTGATACGCCCGAGTGGTTATTATTTTTCCGCAATTCTTCTATATACAACCCCCAGGCAACATACAATTCTTCTTCGTTCAAATCTTTAACCGCGTTCCCGTTTAATTTATTTTCAAGCGCTACCTGCTCCCTTATTTTTTCGAGGGCGCTTAGCTTTTTCCCTTTTAATAATGGCTTTTTTGTAATCACTGTCGTATGGTCCGCCGCTGCCTTCGGCATAACGGGAATAGCTACCTGCTCAATTATCAGCCTCGCACTATTTTCACTTTCCCCTTTTTCTATCTCTTTTGCCTTTGAAGCCGCAGTTGGCTTTTCAATATTTTTTAAAGACTGGCCTGCTTTGCCAACTTTAGAAGAATGCGCTATGGGCGAAAGTGCTTTAAAAGCCACCGGCTTTACGCTTTCCAGCCGCTTCTTTGGCACTATCTTTTCTCCGTCGTATTCCAAATCTAAAGCTTGCGGCAGGTAACATAATTTTATAATAGCCAGCTCCACATGGAGGCGCTTATTACGTGCCTGCCTGTAATTGATTTCAGCCTCGTTTAAAACATTTAAAGCCGCTAAAAGCAAGGTGGCATCTACCTTTAAAGCCACATCGAGGTAGCGTTGCCTGAAACCTTCAGAGACTTCCAATAACATCGCCACTTTTGCATCTTTACTTACAAGAAGATTACGAATAAATTCTGCAAATCCATTTAAAACCAGGTCACCTTCAAAGCCCTTGCTGTTTATTTCATCGTACAGGAGAAGGGCGTCGCTGATGCTTTGCGCTTGCATGGATTCCATCAAACGGAAATAATAATCTTCATCAAGAATATTTAAATGCTCAAGCGTATTAGCGTAAGTAAGTTCGCCATTAGTGAAGCTTACTATCTTATCTAAAATGCTCAATGCATCCCGAAGGCATCCCTCACTTTTTTGCGCTATTGTATGCAAGGCTGCTTTGTCTGCCGTTATACTTTCCTTCCCGCATATTTCCTGCAGATGCTCCACCGTATCCTGGTTAGTGATTCTTTTAAAATCAAAAATCTGGCAGCGAGAAAGGATGGTCGGAATAATTTTATGTTTCTCTGTCGTGGCTAAAATAAAAATCGCGAAGGGCGGAGGCTCTTCCAATGTTTTGAGAAATGCATTAAAAGCAGAAGAACTCAGCATGTGTACCTCATCTACTATATATACTTTGTATTTGCCTGCCTGCGGTGCAAATCTTACCTGCTCCACCAATGTGCGAATATCATCTACTGAATTATTGCTTGCGGCATCAAGCTCGTGGATATTAAGCGATGTGCCATTATCAAATGAAACACAGGAATTGCAAACATTGCAGGCTTCACCATCGGGTGTCCTGTTTCCGCAGTTAATTGTTTTGGCAAGAATACGGGCACAGGTTGTTTTGCCGACGCCTCTTGGCCCGCAAAATAAAAATGCATGCGCAAGCTGGTTGTTTTTTATTGCATTCTTAAGTGTAGTTGTTATATGCGATTGCCCCACAACTGTACTGAAATTTTGCGGGCGGTATTTTCTTGCTGAAACGATGAATTTATCCATAAACCTCTATCCCCTAAATGGAAATTTTATTTTTATTGAAAGAAAGTTGCAAGTTAACAAAAAGACCCCTATCCCCCGCCGCGGCGGGGAATTCCAAAACCTCCTTATTTATTTAAACAGTAAAAGTTTAAAATCAGTATTGTTTGTCTTACCATGATAGCCCATTGTTTTTTCAAAACCTCACCACCCAATCCCATTTTCAATAATGCCATTTTCAAATAATGTCCTTCCCCTACGGGGAAGGGTTGGGTTGGGGCTTTTTAATCCAAAATTGGGTGCCTTTTAAATTCCTTGCTCCTATCGAAAAGATAGCGATACGTAGTAAGTAACCGGCTTTGGCTGGCCCCCAGGTTTCTGGAAATATTTAATATTTTTGGGTTGAAATCGCCCTGCCATTGCAGCTCGAGCTCGTTATATTGCTTCTGTTTTTGTATAACCTCGGCACCCTTAACTATCATATAATAGTCTATGCCTTTTCCCTGGTAAGCCGGGATAACGCCAAATACAATACCGGTGAATTTATTACAAACTCCTTTCTTTTTAAGCCACAAATATTTAAGCTTTTCAAATAGGCCAAACTTGCCATTTAGTTGCCTGAATATTTGGTTAAGCTCAGGAAGATTTACCCAAAATGCTATCGGCTTCTCGTTATGATATACAAACCAGATAAGGTCCTCTTCCATCACAGGCCTCATCGCCTTAAACATTTTATAAGCGACCTCCTTGCTCAACTGTTTATTCCCTTCATGCTTTGCCCACGCCTCATTGTAAACCTCGGTAAAATCAGCAGAGAATTTTTCAAGCTTATTTTTTTTTATCCTGGTCGCTTTATATTCAGGGTTTGAGTTGTATTTCGCAAACTGCTCAAAGAACTTATCGCTTAACACTGTTTTTACATAAAGATGCCAGCAAATTTGGTTGTAGAATTTTTTGAAACCATAATTCTCAAATAGTTGCTGATAGTACGGAAGGTTGTAATTCATTAAATAAATCGGTGGCTTAAAGCCTTCTACTACTAAACCCCACCAGCGATCACGTTCACCAAAATTTATAGGGCCATCCATGGCCTCCATACCCCGCTGCATCAGCCAGTTTTTGGCCACATCAAAAAGCATATCCGCGGCTTCCTGGTTATTGATACATTCAAAAAAACCTATGCCACCCGTGGGCTGCGTATCATCTTTATTTTTATATTTTTTATTAACGAAGGCCGCAATTCTACCGGCAAGATTTTCATTCTCATCATATAGCAGCCATCTTTCACATTCTCCAAAACGGAACGCCTTATTTTTCTCAGGATTAAAAACGTCTTCAATATCGTGATCGAGAGGACGAATAAAATTGGGATCGTCCTTATAAATCACCAGCGGAACTTTTAAAAATTCTTTTGTGGTCTTCTTATCATAAACTTTAACCAGGTCCATACAGCAATAAAAAATTAGTTTGGAAATTTACAATCAAAAGATATTGTTGCCAAAAAACCACACTTATTTGACTAATTCATTCTATTTACTACTCACCGGGAGAAGGCATGTTTATTGTTTAAATAATTATAAAAAGCAAATTTTTATTGAGCAAAGCGTAACAAATAACCCATAAAAAGGCTATATGAAAAAAAATAAAACTTCAAAAGAAGACCCCTGTTGGAAAGGGTACGAACAAATAGGAATGAAGAAGAAGAATGACAAAAAGGTTCCGAACTGTGTGCCTGGGAAAAAGAAAAATAGCAAATAATTTTTAATAAAAAATAAATAATCATGGCAAATTTAAAATCAAAAAAGGTGGCTATTCTTACAGAGAATGGCTTTGAAGAAGTAGAATTAACAAGCCCGAAAAAAGCATTGGAAGATGCAGGCATACAGGTAGATGTGGTATCTGCTCAAAAAGAAAAAGTGAAAGGCTGGGATACGGACCATTGGTCAATTGATATACCGGTGGACGTAGCATTAAGCGATGCAGATGTGGACGATTACGACGCTTCAATGATACCGGGAGGAGTAATTAATCCTGATAAAATGAGGGTTAACAAAGACTATGTGGCTTTCGCAAAAAGCTTTCTTGAAGCTGGTAAACCTGTAGCAGCAATATGCCACGGGCCGCAGTTGCTAATCGAAACCGGTATGCTTGAAGGAAAAAATATGACTTCTTATCCGTCTATAAAAAGTGACCTGATAAATGCCGGAGCAAATTGGGAAGATAAAGAAGTGATAGTTGACAAAGGCTTAGTGACCAGCCGCAGCCCTAAAGACCTCGAAGCATTTAATAAAAAAATGCTTGAGGAAATAGGCGAAGGAGTACATGCTCACGCTGCCTTAAACTAAACAAGTACTATAACATTTTGAAAAGCACCACCAAACCCTCTTCCGAACGAAGAGGGTTTTTGCATCCCTGGAGGACTGAAATGCGTTATTATTATAAGTTTCTGGGGAAAAAATCCCTGAAGAATATCAATATCTTTACAAACTGCGTTAGAATAAAAATAGCAATATGAAAAAAATTTTTACCATTCTATTTGTTGCTTCACCATTCTTTTGCGGAGCACAAAGTAAAACAGTAGTAATATCGGAAGTGTACGGCGGCAGTGGCAATGTCAACAGCAGTTACAAAAATGATTACATACAGCTTTTTAATTTTTCTTCGTCGCCTGTTGATTTGAGCGGATATACTTTGCAGGTAGCGCCGGCGGCAGGGAATTCATGGAGCGTCATTAACCTTTCCGGAATTATTCCCGCTAACCATTGGTTTCTCATACAGGGGAAAAGCAGTGGCTCTTCAGGCGCTGATTTACCCGTAGCAGACTTTACCGGAGATTTTGACATAAGCACGGAAAATGGAAAAATCGCCTTGTTGAATTTGGGCAACCCATTATCAACTAACTGCGCCACATCAGGTGAGAATGTGATTGATTTTATTGGATATGGCAAAGATGTTGATTGCTCCGAAACGTCCCCGGCACCTGCACATACTGCAGTCCTCGCTACCAGCAGAATTAACTTTGCAGCAGATGCAAATAATAATGCAGGCGACTTTACTGTTTTTCCCCCGAATCCACGTAATACATCGAAAGTTGCATTACCAATTACATTGAATGTTTTTTCAGTGAATAAAATTGATAAAGCCAACAACCTTCATTGGCGTGTAAACTGCCTCTCAACATCTGTAGTTTTTGAAATAGAACGTTCTTCTACTCTGCAAAACTTTGCGCCCATCTATTCATCTAATGAAACAAGGGCAAGATGTGCGGCTCCTTTTGATGTAAAAGATAACAACCCGCAAAGTGGTACAAATTATTATAGACTAAAAATTACTGACATTGATGGGCATGTTTCTTATTCGAAAATTTCCCGCTCAGTAAATGACAATAACAATGATACTTATCTCAAAATAATCCCAAATATTGTTTCTTCTTTTGCTGAGCTGCATTATAATTCTGACAAAGCCCAAAACATACAAATCCAAATATTGGATGTGCAGGGAAGGCTAATAAAAAATTTATTATTCCAGGCAGTCGTAGGAGATAATAAGATACCTGTTGAAACTTCTGCGCTTGCAAAGGGACAATATCACACATTTATTTTTGCAAATGGAGAAAAGTCAGCAGCGGCTAAGTTTGTAAAACAGTAATACGCGGCTATTTCCTGTTAATTATTTGTGCTCCATGAAAAGGCAGCTTATTGATACTTCAACATTAAATCATACAAGATTTTTTTATCGGCATCATTTATTATTGCGCTGCTGTCCTGCATCTCAAAATGGCGCTTGAACGCCACTATTGCTGCGCTTGTATCTTTTACAGAATAACCAATAATCCGCAAAGCCTGCATTGAATTGAAATCTGCAGGAATTGAAATGGCGCTCGTATCTCCATACCACATTCCGTATCCATTTTGCGAGAGAAGCTGCCAGGGGAAAAATTTATCTGGATCATTTTTTCGTGTTGGAGCAATATCAGCATGGCCGGTAAAATTAGCCGAAGGAATACTATAAGATTTTTTCAGGGTAGCCAATAACGTTAGTAAGCTATTTATCTGTGCCGGCGGAAATGAATCAAAACCATTGTTATCAAGCTCAATACCGATGGAGGAAGAGTTAATGTCCTTATCATTTCCCCAGGAGCCGGCGCCCGCATGCCACGCACGCAGGTAATCATTCAGCATGTGATGAATGGTGCCGTCTTTACAAATTACATAGTGAGCACTCACCCGCGTGCGGGGCAGAGTAAACGTTTGCAAAGTTTGATCGCAACTGTTTTGCGCCGTATGGTGTATAATTACAAAGTTGGGTTTGCGCAAACCAAAATTAGTTGTGCCCACCCAGCCTGATTGCGAATTATAAATATCTTTTGCCGGTACATGGCTTATCGTTTTGCCAAAAGCTTTCGCCTGCCGCTTATATGCCCTGTTAGTGGATGCATATTTATTGGAAGAGCAGGAGACCGCAATACATGTAAAAAAGAAAATCACAAGAAATTTGAAGTGCATAATTTTTTTTATAAAGATACTGGCGTGAATATAATTGTGAAGTAATTGCTTAATCCTATCAATGATTTAATTCTGCGAGAGATTAATATTCAACTTAAAAAATGGCAGAAAAGTGAGCTTGGTTGAATATACAAAGTAGCTGCTTTTTTAAGTAAACAACTACTAGTTTTTGCACTCCAACGGTTGGTGACTGTTTATTACATATTTCTCCTGTATTGCCCACCCACTTCGTAAAGCGCGTGTGTTATTTGACCTAATGAGCAATACTTTACTGTCTCCATTAATTCGGCAAATAAGTTACCATTTGCAATTGCCACCGTTTGCAATTTTTTAAGCATCTCGGCGCTTTTATTTTTATGAAGTTCCTGGAAGGCAGCTACGTTTTTTATTTGAAAATCTTTTTCATCGCTTGTACTGCGTATAACCTCTGCCGGTAGTATCGTTGGCGAGCCTGCCTTATTCAAAAAA
>JBBPZF010000965.1:0-3522 GCA_038199105.1 Chitinophagales bacterium
TGCCTAAACAAACGAAGCATCTCATCCTGCGGCTTCAAATATCTTTCAGCATTTGGGTATAAAAGAAAGCCTGCATTATCAATGGTACATTTCTCACGGATGCAGGTTACGATGTCCTGTAATTGCCGCCTACGCGGTTCGTGATAATGCACATCATTTGTGGCAACAAGCGGTATATTTAATTGTGATGATAGTTGTGCAAGCCTGTATAAATATTTACCGTCATAACCATGATACCTGCGAGTTGCTGCGAGGTATAAATGCTCTCCAAATACATCACGGTATTCCTTTAATGATTCTGAAAATGAGGCCTCAAATTCAAACAATCTATTTAATTCACCGGGAGGCAGTGCGATAAACTTTACATCATTGGCATATTGGTAAACATCTTTTTTATACAAATGGCATTCGCCTTTTTCTGCACGGCGGTTTCCTAAAGTGAGCAGATTAGAAAGTTGCGAGTATCCGCTCCTGTTAGTAGGGTATGCCAGTAGCGGCAGGCCATCCAACAATTCAAGATGACAACCCACAATAATTCGGATACCGTTTTTTTTAGCGGCGGCGTATGCACGAACGATACCTGCAAAGCTATTCCTGTCTGTAATGGCTATTTCATTATAACCAAGAGCTGCCGCATGCGCCACGAGTTCTTCCGGGTGCGATGCTCCGCGGAGGAAACTGAAATTGGTGGTAACTTGTAATTCAGTGTAGGTCATTTTCATTCAATTAATTCTTCCACCTCAGAAAACTCTTTACCGCAGAGAAAAGAGAAGCAGGGGTTTAGCGGAGATTTTTTTTCCAGCATTTAATTTTTTCTTCTATACTCTGGGGTAACTCATGTGTCTCATGCTCTCCGCCGGAAAAAGCATCTGTCATTTCTCTGCGCTATCTCATGCCTCCCACTTGCTCCACGGGAAAATCACGTCTTTAATGTTCTCCGAGATAAAATCATACTTCAGGCAAAAAATCCATGCATAAACCATTGATAGGTTTTAGCATCATCATAATGTCCCGACCGGAATAACCAATACCGGCACCCCTCCTCATCTTCCACATAATAATAATCGCGGTGCTGCCCCTGCTGCAGCCACCATTCCTGCTCAATCCTTTCCGGCCCGTCAGACTTTATGATCTTATGTAATTTTCCTTTGTACCGGAAAAGCATCGGCGGATAATCAGGCACAGGTGCTGTTACTTCCACCGGCTCAGGCTTTTCCAAAAGCCGCAATGGCCTTAGCTTATTTATCTTCCAGGCAGTTTGTAATTTTTCATCGATAGCATTTGCGGCCTTATAGGATCGCTCCGGCCAGTAATGTTCATCAGGCAAATAACGGTGAATATTCTGTGCGCCTATCTTTCCGCCTATGCGGTCAAGTAATTCTGCCAGGCCAATATCATGTAAACCTGCATTGCTTTCAAAAAGCTTTTCCTGTACAATAGAGAGTTCTTCCACTTTTGGCGCTTCCAGTATAAAAAGCTCAATGCCCAGGGCTGGTTCTATGCTTGAAATTTTATCTTCAAATAATTTGAATAAATGCCTGCTGTTACGTGATGGTCGGTGGGTACCGATACTGATTTCTACCATTTTTCCATCTATACGATAACATTTGAATATAGCCGTACGAAGGCCTTTTTCTTCCTGCTTTAGACGCATGCATACAGCATCCAGTAATTTTTGCAAGGCAATCTCAATCCCCTTTGTCGTTACTATCGGTTCGAGGCTGGGAAGCCTTTCATGATAAAGCGTCACCGGATGTATGGCTATCAATGGCTCTTCTTCATATCCCAATGCTTGGCTTAACCTTTTCAGCAATGGTGGGCCAAAACGCCGCTGCAACGCAGAACGCGGCATACTAATAAATTGACTGATATTGCGGAGGCCCAGCTTTTCCATTCTCTCAGTAATATCATTTTCCAGCCGGAGCGCTGATGGTGGCAGCAGTAGCAAGGCTGCTTCCTGTTGCCCGCTTTCAATAATGAAAGTATCTTTTCCAAAACGGGCTACTGCCCATGCTGCGCCAACGGTATCAGCAATGGTAGCCCTTGTCGCATAGCCAAAGTTTCTTAATCGTTTAATGATGCCCGTTAGGTATAGTTTCTCACCGCCCCAAAGATGAGCGCAGCCGGTAACATCCAGTACAAGCCCATCCGGCAGGTCAACACTTACCACAGGTGTATATCTTAAAAACCATTCCGCAAGTGCGTTGAGTAATTTGACATCACGCCCCGCCTCATCATCAAAAAATAGTAAAGAAGGAATGATCGCTCTTGCATCTGCCAACACCATTCCTTTATCTATGCCATGCTTCAACGCCAAAGAATTAGAAGCAGTTATTACCATTCGCCCATGATCTTTTGTGGCCAATACAAAGGGTACATCTTTCAGGCCAGGCTGGCGGCGCATTAGCCAATCCGTTTTTAGATAACGAAACCATATAGCCATAAAACGTTTCTGCATATCATCCCGTTTTCTTTTTTTGTAATGCGGGCAGCGAAACCGTTTTATAAACATGGCGGAAGCGGCCTTCTACAAATTCTATTTGCCAGCTTCCCGGTTGTCCATTTCTTATTTTTTGCAAGTCAACCTTCCACCGCGGAAAGCCTACTCCCGGCATATTATCTTCCAGCTCACTGGGCAGGGAAGAAATTTTCCAACGCGTTAAGCAAGCGGTGGTATTAAGATTACGCGAATTATGGCGGACAATAAATCCTGTTACACGGCTTTGCTCCACGGCCAACTGCAATCTTCTGGATGCAGTAAAGCTTAGTTCCTTTATTTCACCTATCACCGCAGCAAGGCCTTCGCATTTCAGCGCTTCTTCTATCGTCCATAGTATTTCTTTTTCCTTTTGTACCTCGATAAAGATGATCCTATCCGGCGCTATGCCAAACGATTTCAGCGCCGGGGGAAAAATATTTTGGCTATTGCCTATCCACATACAGGCGCCGCCTTTTTGCATCAATGGGGCAAGAAGCCCGTTTATAAAACCATGCGTCACGGCTGCCTCTTCCAACGAGCTGCAAATAAATTCATGAACGGCGCCTAAAGGAAATGTGTGGTTCGGAAAAGCATTTTTCATTGGCCCGAGCCCGGCATCCACATCCGTATTATTGAGGATGGTTTTAAACCCCTGCAAGGGAAGAATGTCCCTTCGCAACCTGGCAATGATATCTGCTTTTGTACCTGTCATTAAATTATTATAGTCAAAAAATAACTAATAAATTATTTAGCAATATTACTAAATTAATTAGTAAAGCCAATTGAAATATTTACAGTTGTGGAAATAAGTTATGGAGAGAGAAATCCATTTATCTTGGTTGTATATCGCGAAAAGAAAAATATAAGTTGCATTCCCCAATAAAAAACTAAGTCAAGTATTGGCTTCGTAGTTTTACTATTCACAACCGTAAATTCAGAACGCACATAATCGGGTAATGATTCTCTTGCAGGGCGCACACAGCCGGTATATCTTTGTACCAGAAGTTGATTGATGTTCAACAAACATTAATCAAAATATCCAA
>JBBPZF010000966.1:0-11455 GCA_038199105.1 Chitinophagales bacterium
CACGGGTAATACAAAATTAAAATTACGGTTAGCCAAACAAGGTACACAACCCAAAGTGGGTATCCCACAGCAGTCGGGAAACCGACAGTACCGGGGAAATTAATATTCCCTGAGCCATAACCGGAAACTAAATAAAAGATCCACGATATTGAATGGATCAATAATACGTGAAGCAGAAAATAAAAGAAGGGAACTTTCCCGTATACAATTACAAATCTGCTAAACCAACCGGAAATATTTTCAGTAACCGAAAGCACAATAAGAGCAGGGCCAATCGTCATCAACATAAATAGCAATGATGGCGGATATTTTGTTGCATTAATAAAGTCAAGGAAAGTAAACAGCCCGTTTTTTTGATGCATCCATCGGCTGCGGTCTCCATAAATATTTATAAACCGGAGTAGAATAAAAAGGCAAATAACCATTACTCCTGCAACAAACAGGAAGTTTTTTCTATTACGAATGGCGGATGCCTTCGTATATAATTTACCCAGGCAATAGCCCACAATCATTAGCCCCAGCCACGGAAGAAACGGATAAGCAACAAGCACTATAAAGTGCGGTGTCGGAAAAAATACTTTCTGCACATGCACGATCGACCATAGGAACGAAGCAGCAGCAGGCTGATCTATTTTTATATTGTCCAGCAAATTATGTCCCAACAGAATCGTAATGCCAATGACTAATAAAAACTTGTAAGGCAAAAACTGCAGCAAAGCCAGCAGTACCATCGAAAGCCCGATTGTCCATATCACTTCAAGCATTAAAAAAGAGCCGTAGCTAAATTGCCAAAAGAAATTAACGATAAAAATTTCGGCCAGCATTAACCATATACCTCTTGTAAATAAGAAAAAAGCTACCTGCTTTTTGGTTCTCTTTTGAGCATATAAAAACACAGAAGTACCGGAAAGAAAAACAAAAACCGGTGCGCAGAAATGCGTGATCCATCTTGTGAAAAAAAGGATGGGAGAAGTAGTCTTTAAATCCAAAGGATCAATACCAATTAAACTACCATGGTGAAAGAATTCCCTGATATGATCAATCGCCATTATCAACATCACTATACCGCGAAGTATATCTATTGATTCAATTCTGTGGCTGGCCTTTGGCGTTGTTTGTTTTAATTCATTCATGGCAGGTAGACTTTTCTAACAAAAAGTCAATCTTTAGAATATTCTTTTCATATAAATAAAATATAATCTTATCCATTTTTTTTATGGATCTGCTTCGGCTTTATCAGGGGTCTGTTATCTCTCTTCTTAATAAAAAAGTAATTGTTTTTCCAAGCCAATAATCTCAACGAAAATTCACAACAAACATTTTTTTACTTAAAATTCTTTGGTTGTTTATATATTCATTGCTTGCGTTATCCAGTACAGAATAATATCCCAATAAAAATAAATGACGGTGCTATACTTAACAAATTAAGTAATTATTTGTATTCTATTTGGGGAAATGCTGAATCAATTAAAACAATTATTTAAATAACAAACTATACTTTGAAAGGGACGATGTTACAATATTTCCATTGGTACACGTCGGAAGATGGAAACTTATGGAGGCAAATAAAGGATGATGCGCCAAGGCTTGCCGGGCTTGGGTTTACAGCTATCTGGCTGCCACCTGCATTTAAGTCTGCCAATGGCGGCTACAGTGCCGGCTACGACGTATATGATTTATACGATCTTGGAGAATTTGATCAAAAGGGAACGATAAGAACCAAGTATGGAACAAAGGATGAATACCTTGAAGCATTAAAAGCAATAAGAGAAAACGGCATGCAGGTGATGGTGGATATCGTGCTCAATCACAAAGCAGGGGGCGATGAAATAGAAAGAATTAATGTGGTGAAAGTAAATCCTGAAGATAGAAATGAGGATATATCCAAGCCATTCATGATAGATGCATTTACGAAATTTACTTTTCCCGGCAGGCAAAAAAAATACTCTGAATTTGTATGGGATTTCATGTGCTTTACTGGCGTTGATTATGCACACGATCTTGGTGAAGGTGGCATTTTCAGGATCGTAAAAGAACATGCCAGCAGTTGGCAGGAAATGATCACTGATGAAAAAGGCAATTACGATTACCTGATGTATAACGATATTGATTTCCGTAACGATTATGTAAGGGAAGAGTTAAACAGGTGGGGAAAGTGGTATTGGGAGCAGGCAAATTTTGATGGTGTGCGGCTTGATGCTGTAAAACATATATCTCCTTTTTTTTATGTAGAATGGCTGCACCAGCTTCGCATAAATACCGGTAAAGAAATATTTGCGGTTGGAGAGTATTGGGCGCCCGGTCATCTGGAACTGTTGCTAAAATATATTGAAGCTACGGGCGGCAATATGAGTTTATTCGATTCGTCACTTCACCACAATCTTCACCATGCATCGAGGGTAGGAAATAAATTTGATTTAACAACCATCTTTCATGATACACTTGTAGGTGTAATGCCTGAAAAAGCTGTAACGGTTGTTAGCAATCATGATACGCAGCCACTGCAGGCTTTGGAAGCGCCTGTTGATCCATGGTTCAAGCCGATAGCTTATGCATTAATTTTATTGCGTGATGAAGGATATCCTTGTGTGTTTTACCCGGATCTTTTTGGAGCAAACTATAAAGATCATGGAAGGGATGGAAATGAATATGAAATATGGATGCCTGCCGTTCCGAAAATTGAAAAGCTTATGCAGGCGCGAAAGGATAATGCTTATGGGTTCCAGAGAGATTATTTTGATCATGCTAACTGTATAGGTTGGACGCGGGAAGGTGATGGCTATCACAGCGGATGCGCAGTGGTAATATCCAATGGTGATGACGGACATAAAACTATGGAAATAGGTATTTGGTATAAAGGAAAAACGTTTGTTGATTTGTTAGAAAATCACTCTGCCGAGATTGTGATCAATGAAGATGGCTGGGGAGAATTTTTTGCATCCGCAGGAAATGTTTCAGTGTGGATAACAAAGTGGTATTGAGTGAAGTTTAGTTTTAGTTGCGAATGACCTTGCCGTGCCGTTTCTTCTTAGATTGATGCAATTTTCTTTTGGTGGCATGGCTTTTTGAACAACCACATATTTTACAAAACAAATTCGACAATGGGTTTTTTAAAAAACATATTTAAGCTTAACGATGAACCGATAAATTCCTACAATGATTTTTGGAACTGGTTTAGAAAAATGAGAAAGCTTTTTATAAAGTTGTGAAAGAAAATGGCAATATAGAAAAAGAGTTTTTTGATAAAATTTCCCCTAAACTAAATGAAATAAAAGATGGATTTTATTACTTAACAGGAATGTGTGATGACAAAACTGTCGAGTTAATTTTAACTACGGATGGGAATTTAAAGAATCTGGTTTTTGTAGAAGAACTTATAAATGCTGCACCTGAAATTGATAACTGGAAATTTACTGCTCTCAAACCGGCATTAACTATTAAAGACGTAAATATAGATATGTCGGGTTATGAATTTAATAATCAAAACTTAAGTTTTTATCCCAATGAACTGGCAGAATATCCTGACGAGATTGATATTACGATTGTACATAAAGACTTAACAGAAGAAAACAAATCTCAAATCACAAATGGTATTTATATTTTTCTTGATAATTATTTAGGCGAACTTGACTTCGCAACCACCATTGATCATTTGCAAATAGTTGGCAACGAGGAAGTGAAAAAAGAAACTATTTCAATTGATAAACTCAAAGACTTTTTAAAATGGCGGCAAAAAGAATTTATTGAAAAATATGAAGGTGTTCGCCATAATACAGAAAATGATAGCTATTCCAGCTTAGAAGCAGAACTAGAAAGTGGTAACGTATTACTTGCTATTATTAATACTGATTTATTAAATTGGGACAGTAAAGCTTCCCATCCATGGATATGTGTTTGCACAATTAAGTATGACGGAAGTAATAATAACGGTATGCCGAACAGTGAGGATTACGAAGCAATGAATATAATTGAGGAGGAAATAATGTTAGAGCTTAAAGATTTTGATGGCTATTTAAATTTCGGCAGACAAACAGCGAAATCTGAGAGAGAAATTTATTTTGCGTGTAAGGACTTTCGTTTACCGGCTAAGGTTTTTCTTAAACTTCAAAAGAATTACGCTAATAGATATGAAATCGAATTTGATATTTATAAAGACAAATATTGGCAATCACTCGAACGGTTTAATTCCTAACTAAAAAAGAAGATCTGGCACTTTCTAAAATTTTTTTAATCATTCATTTATTTCATAATCTATAATAGTCCGGTAATATCGCCGCACATCCATAAAAGCATTTTCAATAATAAAATTATTCCTACTTTACTTTTGTTTTTTAAATAACTGCTTAATCGCTGGATGCCACCTTTCCTATTTTTAATTTTTTTAAAAACCTTTTCATGAAGAAATTAGTATTGTACACGCTATGCAATTTATTTTTCTTAAATCTTTTTGCGCAAACTGATGCCGGCCTTTACCGGTACCCGGATGTATCAAAAACACAAATTGTTTTTACCTATTCAAATGATCTTTGGATAATGCCAAAGGAAGGTGGTGAAGCGATAAAGCTAAGTTCTCCTCTGGGTGTAGAAAGTTTCCCGCGTTTTTCCCCTGATGGTAAAAGCATTGCCTTCACCGGAAATTATGATGGCAACAAAGATGTGTATGTGTTGCCAACCATGGGAGGCATTCCTGTAAGGCTTACTTCTCACGGAGGCCCTGACAGAGTAGTAGGATGGCAGCCTGATGGCAAACGTGTATTGTTTGCCTCCGGCAGGGAAAGCGGAAGAGACAGGTTTAATCAGCTATATACGATAGCCGCTGCAGGCGGGTCTTCGCAGAAGCTTCCTTTGGCTTACGGAGAATTTGCTTCTTACTCACCAGATGGCAAGGAACTCGCGGTTACTTTTCGCACACAGGCTTTTCGTAACTGGAAAAGATACCGCGGTGGCTGGAAAGCAGATATTCATATTTTCAACCTCTCTAATAATACTTCCGAGAATATAACAGACCTTAATACAGAAGAAGGCAATGAATTTCCGATGTGGCACAATGATGATATCTATTTTTTAAGTGATCGCGGTACAGCAGTACGAATGAATTTATGGAAGTACAATACCAAAACAAAAACGGTAGAACAGCTTACTGATCTGAAAGATTATGACATTCATTTTCCCTCCGCCGGGCCTGATGATATTGTGTTTGAGGCAGGTGGCAACTTGTATTTATATAATTTTTCTGCTAAAAAAATGACCGAAGTAAAAGTTTCTTTGATAAGCGATAAAGCATCATTAAAACCAAAGCTGGAGAAGGTTGACAAACTTATTCAGCATACCGGCTTAAGCCCGGATGGTAACCGTGTAGTGATGGAAGCGCGTGGAGATATTTTTTCCTTACCTGCCGAAAAAGGGTTTGTAAAAAACCTCACTACTTCTTCGGGTACGGCTGAGCGTTATCCCGCCTGGTCGCCTGATGGCAAGACTATTGCATACTGGAGCGATCAATCAGGCGAATATGAATTATACACTAACCCTCATGATGAAAACAAGCCGCGAAAACTTACCAGTTACGGCCCAGGCTTTCGTTACAATTTATTCTGGTCGCCGGATAGTAAAAAGATTGCCTTTATTGATAAAGCGATGAAAATAAAAATAGTGGAAGTATCCTCAGGCAATACAATTGATGTAGATCATGCATTACATTTTTTAAATTCGAGCCTGGAGAATTTTTCCTGTAGCTGGTCTCCCGATGGCAGGTATCTTACCTATAGCCGCGATCTTGAAAATCAGCATAATGCTGTTTTCATTTTTGATTATAAAAATAAACAGCTCCACCAGGTAACAAGCGGCTTTTACAACGCCGCCAATCCCGTGTTTGAAAGCGAAGGCAAATATCTTTACCTCGCTACATCGCAATCATTTTCCCCTAACTACAGCGATATTGATAATTCTTTTATTTATGCAAATTCCACGCAGCTCGCGGCTATCACGCTTCAAAAGGAAACGCGATCAATTTTATTTCCTGAAAATGATACTATAAAAATTTTGCCTTCTGAGCCCATTACGAAAATTGTGGTGAAAAAGATAAGCGCGAAAGCGATGGACTCTACGCAAAAAATAAGGGTGAAGGTTAGTCCCGTTGATATTGATTTTGATGGTATAGAAGCACGCCTGGAAATTCTTCCCTTATCACCGGGAAATTATGGAAATATCTCTTCTATAAAAGACAAGATCATTTATTTAAAATATCCTGTGCAGGACGAGAAAGATGGAAAGACTTCGCTAAAGATATTCGATACAGAAAAGAAAGAAGAGAAAACAATATTAGATAACGCTAACGACTATACGCTTTCTGCGGACAGGCAAAAAATGCTTGTACGCCAGGGTGAAGCTTTTGCTATAGTGAAGCCTGCAGAAGCGCAGAAATTCGAGAAGCCAATTGCGATTGCCGATATGCAAATGATGGTGAACCCCATGGCAGAATGGAAGCAGATACTTACCGATGCCTGGCGCATGGAGCGGGATTATTTTTATGACCCGAACATGCACGGCGTAAATTAAACTGGGATAGTGTAAGGCAGCAGTACAGTAAAATACTTACCGGCGCTACTACACGCGAAGAGCTCAATTTTATATTAGGCGATATGATCGGCGAATTAAACGCTTCGCATACGTACCAGGGCGGTGGTGATGTTGAAAAAGAAAATAGCCAAAATGTTGGCTACCTCGGGGTGGATTTTGAAGCCGGTGGCGATTATTATAAGATTAAAAAAATAATACAAACCGCTCCCTGGGATGCAGAGGTGCGCTCGCCATTGGAAATGCCGGGTGTAAATATAAAAGAAGGTGATTACCTGCTTGCAGTAAATGGGGTACCGCTTACAACCGACCAGGAACCGTTCATTCTTTTCCAGGGATTAGCTGATAAAACAATTGAGTTAACGTATAATTCTTCTCCTTCTTTTTCCGGGGCAAAAACTGTAGTCGTACACACATTAAAAGATGAAGGAAGGCTGCGCTACCTCGCCTGGGTAGAAGATAACAGGAAAAAAGTGGATAAAGAAACCAATGGCGAAGCAGGCTACATCTATGTGCCCAGCACCGGTATTGACGGACAGAACGAATTGATCAGGCAGTTCAGTGCGCAGTGGAATAAACAAGCGCTCGTAATAGATGAACGATTCAACAGTGGCGGACAGATTCCGGATCGCTTTATTGAAATGCTTAACCGGTCTCCGCTGGCTTATTGGGCTATACGTGATGGCAGCAGCAACCCGTGGCCACCTTTCGCAAACTTTGGCCCAAAGGTGATGCTGATAAATGGATGGAGCGGCTCGGGCGGTGATGCTTTCCCTGATTATTTTCGAAAGAAAGGATTAGGCCCTTTAATCGGGAACCGCACCTGGGGCGGCCTGATAGGTATAAGTGGTGTACCTGAGCTTATTGACGGGGGCTCGATTACGGTGCCCACTTTTAGAATGTTTAATCCCGATGGAACCTGGTTCAAAGAAGGGCATGGCGTAGAGCCAGACATCGTGGTAAATGAAGACCTCGGCATGATGGCAAAAGGAATTGACCCGCAACTGGAAAAGGGTATTGAAGAAATAAAGATGCTGCTAAAGGATAAAGGCTTTAAAGTGCCGGCAACTCCGGCATATCAAAAGAGAAATTAAATTGTTTGATTTGTTTATAAAGAAAATAGAATTAGGCAATCGTTACGGGACACCTGGTGCGAATTACCAGCGTATAAATTCAGGGAGCAAATCCTAATTCCTATCTTGCAAAAAAAAATTGCCAAGCTTGTTTATTATTTCAGGTTGTAACGGTGCTGGTAAAACAATAGCTTCTTATACGGTTCTCCCAGAATTACTGCAGATAAAAGAATTTGTAAATGCTGATGAAATTGCCAAAGGACTTTCACCTTTTCAACCAGAAAAAGTTTCTATTGAAGCTGGAAAAATAATGCTTAGAAGAATCAAAGAATTATTATTTCAACATAAAGATTTTGCTTTTGAAACTACTCTTTCAACACGAAGTTTTGTTGGACTAATCAAACAGGCAAAAGAATTAGGATATAAAATTAATCTGATTTATTTGTGGTTAGATAGTGTTCAACTTGCTATTTAACGGGTTAAAATGCGTGTTTCAGAAGGTGGACATAATATTCCAACTGAAACGATAATACGCAGGTACTTTGCAGGACTAAATAACTTTATAAATTTGTATAGCGACAAAGTTGATTATTGGATGCTGATTAATAATTCAAAAACAGAATTGGAATTGATTGCAGAAGGAAAATTAGGGTTGCCAAATCAAATTTATAATAATGAAACCTGGAATCTTATAAATAAACTTACCGATGATAATACAAGCAGACATAAAAGATAAAGTTTTAAAAGGTTGCCAATTAGCTATAGAGCGGCTTTTAGAACAAAAGCGCAAAACAAATTCTTATGTAGTGATTTCAGAGAATGGGAAAGTAACTAGAATAAAAGCTACAGACATAAAACGAAAATCTTCAGGCAATAAAAGTATTGCGAACGGGTCAGGCACAGAGTAGCATCAATAGTTTTTTCTATCAACAAAATGTGCTTACAGCAAAAGAACAAATAAGCCCCGCAACTTTAAATCTGCGGGGCCTGTTTAATTTATTTTCAGAGCGATGATTTTATTCTTTCCATTTATTATTTCCCCTGTTACTATCAGGAAGAATTTCTTTCGGATCAATAATTACAGATTGTAACGGCTGCGTCGTTTCTAAATGAATGGTATGTCCCGCGCTTTGCAGCCATGTCTCCACAGGCAATTGAAAACTTTGTTTGCTGCCGTCTTTCATCACAACTTCTATATTAGTCGGCATCGCCATTTTTTGCAGGTTGCTGATAGTGATATCGGCACCATTTTTATAGTCATTCTTTTTATAAGAAACGGATTGCACTGCAAGGTCGAGCTGCCAGTTATTATAAAACCATTCTCTCCAAAACCATGTAAGGTCTTCGCCTGATTCGTTATTCATTGTCCTGAAAAAATCAGCTGGAGCGGGATGTTTGTAAGCCCATCGTTCAATATATGTTTTGAAAGCATAATCAAACCTTTCGTGCCCGAGTATTACTTCGCGAAGCAAAACCAGGCCCAGCGCCGGTTTGAAATAAACCATTGGATGGCGATACTTTTCAGGTATGGCATCTGCACGTGACATCATTGAGGGAGCTTCCTCGTCTTTAAGTAGCGGTATTATTTCTTCAGCAGGATTTCCTTTTCCCGGCGCATATTCACCGTCTCGCTTTGGAGCATATTCACCATTATTAAAATTATCCGCGGCATACACATCTATAAATGTATTAAAGCCTTCATCCATCCACCCATATCGTCTTTCATCGCTGCCCACAATCATCGGGAACCAGTTGTGTCCTATCTCGTGGGCGGTTACCCAATATAGCTCGCCTGCTTTATCATTAATTCCGTCGAATACTATTCCGGGGTATTCCATGCCACCGGCTTTGCCGGCCTCATTTACGGCTACCGGCCACGGGTACACGAACCATTTTGTAGAAAAATATTCTATAGATTTTTTTAAATATTCTGTTGCTCTTCCCCACGCATCTTCCCCTTCACTTTCTACGGGATACACTGACATTGCTAAACAATTTTTACCATTGGGCAAGTTTACTTTTGCCGCATCCCACATATATGCAGCCGATGCGCCAAACGCCACGTCGCGGGTATTGTACATTTTAAAATGCCATGTTTTTGTTCCTGCAACTGACGATTGATTTTGTTTTTCATTTACTTCATTTGCCGAACGGATCATTATTGTTTTATCGCTTTTTCTTGCTGCCGTAAGCCTTTGTATTTGTTGTGGAGAGAGTACTTCTTTTTCATTTTGCAATTCACCGCTTCCCGCTACGATTATGCCTGACGGCACGGTAACCGTATAATCAAAATCGCCATACTCACAATAAAATTCGCCACTGCCGAGGAAGGGTAAAGTGCTCCAGCCTTCAAGGTTATCATACACACACATCCGCGGATACCATTGTGCTATTTCATAGATCTTTCCATTTTTTGTTGAGAAAAAATCAGTGCGGTTGCCAAATGCTGACTCAGGAATTTCATACTGGTATTGTATGTTGATTTTTATTTTTTCTTTTGATGATAACTGCTGCGGCAAACGAATCTGCATTCGTGTATCATTAATTATAAAATCAGCCTTTATGTTTTTACCTTTTAGCTCAATGCTTATAGAAGTAATCTGGTAGCCGTTTGTATGGCCCCTTGCGCCGAAGGTTGTATAGAAATTTGATCTCGCGTCTTCACGATAAGTATTTTGATCAAGCTGCAGCCAAAGGGATTGCAAAGAATCAGGGCTGTTGTTAGTGTATTGAATTGTTTCGCTGCAGGTCAACTCATTCTTCACAGTATCTATGGCTGCATGCAATGTATAATCGGCGCGGTTTTGCCAATAGCTTTTCCCCGGCGCACCGTTTGCAGACCGGTATTCATTTCCGTTGGTTGTAAAAAGATGTTGGTCAAAAGTTTCCTGTGGGTTATAGACGGAAGCCATTTTGGCTTGCTCCTGTGCGAAAGAAATAAAAGTTGAAAGAAAAAAAATAGCAGTTAGAAAAGAGTGCTTTATTTCCATAGGATATTATTTTGAAAATTATAATTCATGAATTGCAAAGAAAAAGATTCGAAAAGGAAATAGTGAAAAAATTTCTTTGTACAAATCAGCCAGAAATTATTCTTGTAAAATTTCGAAGGCACATTTTTTAACGTGTATCAACACTTGATTTTCACTTGAAAGTGTTTGCTTAATTTTACATAAACACATTCAAACCAAGATATATGGAGTATAATAAACTTACACCGGAAGAAGAAAGAGTAATCGTTCACAAAGGGACCGAAATGCCTTTTACCGGTGAATATGACAATAATAAAGCTGTAGGAACTTATATCTGCAGGCGTTGCAACGCACCATTGTACGAATCAAAAGATAAGTTTGATTCACATTGCGGCTGGCCAAGTTTTGATGATGAAATTCCCGGCGCAGTAAAACGCATTCCCGATGCAGATGGAAGGCGTACAGAAATAGTTTGTAATAATTGCGGGGCACATCTTGGCCACGTATTTACAGGCGAAAGGCAGACTTCTAAAAATACAAGGCATTGCGTAAATTCTATTTCAATGAAATTTATACCCGCAGAGGAAAAAGCTTAATGTTCGTTTGTACCCGGAAGATTTGTGGCGGGGCCAGGAAATGTCGGGGGTGCTTTCTTGCTATTTTCGAGTCGTCGATGCTTAGCGGATAGCTGGTAAAGAATGCCGTGATAAAATAATTAGCATATTTAAAAAAGAAGGGATAATTCAGTCCGCTAAAAGGTCTAATTTTAAGAAACAATCTCAAAGGATTTCAGATTAAAGACTTGCCTCTAACACTTACATCTTATACAATGCTTTATGG
>JBBPZF010000967.1:0-5310 GCA_038199105.1 Chitinophagales bacterium
CTTTTGGATTTTCTTCAAGGTAGGCAACCAACACGCGGCTAAGAGTGGAATCTACTATACCCATCACTTCATTATTTCCAAGCTTGGTTTTGGTTTGGCCTTCAAACTGAGGTTCCGGAACCTTTACTGAAATCACAGCGCTAAGCCCTTCGCGAAAATCATCGCCTTCAATTTCAACTTTTGCTTTTTCAAATAGCCCTTGCTTTTCTCCGTAACTTTTAAAAACACGTGTAATAGAGCGCCTGAATCCGGACACATGGGTGCCACCTTCGATGGTATTAATGTTATTTACATAACTGAACAAATGCTCCTGGTAGCCTGTATTGTAAATCATCGCAACTTCTACTACTACATTATTTACTTCATCGTGCCCATCACAATATATCACGGTGGGAAGTAATGGCTGGCGGTTGCCATTTTTATCAATCAGTTCCACAAACTCCACTATACCGCCTTCACTGTAAAATGTTTTTGTGTAAGTATTTCCATCATCATCCGTTTCCCGAAGATCATTCAGGACAATAGTGATTTTTTTATTAAGAAAAGAAAGCTCTCTTAGTCGTCCTTCCAGTATTTCCCTGTTATAAACTGATACAATAAAAATTGATGTATCTGGCCAGAATTGTATCACGGTACCACTTGTATTGCTGTCCCCTATTTCACGTACTTTATATTGAGGAATGCCTTTAGCATATTCCTGTTCAAACACTTTTCCGTCACGATTTACCGTTACATGAAATTTTGTGCTAAGCGCATTTACGCAACTCACGCCTACACCATGTAGGCCGCCACTCACCTTATACGTGTTTTTATCAAACTTACCACCAGCATGCAACACCGTCATTACCACTTCCAGCGCACTCCGGTTCTCTTTCTTCATTATACCCGTCGGAATACCCCGTCCATCATCGGAAACGGTGATGGAATTGTCTTCGTTAATGGTTACGATGATATTATTACAATAACCGGCCAGCGCCTCATCTATCGAGTTGTCCACAACTTCGTATACAAGGTGGTGAAGGCCCTTATTGCCAACATCGCCGATATACATTGCCGGACGCTTTCTTACTGCTTCAAGGCCTTCCAACACTTGAATACTATCTGCTCCGTAAGAATCCATTTTTTGGGGAATAACTTCTGCTGCTTCTGTTGCCATATTAGAGGAATAAAACGCTGTTTAAAATATCAGATTTATAATGGCGCGAAGGTACGGATAATAAGGTCAAAAATGGCAGCGTGAGTTAGCTGATTAAGTATTAAAGTGTGCGCTTGTTCTGTTCCTTCACTAAGCATTTTTCAGCCAGGATTTAAGCAGTCAGGCGAAATATTTTTACCCTCAGCGATTTTCAAAACTTTTCAAGATCCTAATGGAAATGAAGATGTTTTCAAAAAAATCCAAAATCTTTTAATCATGTATATTGCAGGTCACTAAATTTTTGGATCATGAAATATTTGCCACTCAATCCTGAGATTTTTATCCAGAACAGGAAAAGGTTTACAGGCAAGATGGAAAAAAATTCAATAGCTATTTTTAATAGCAACGATGAGCTGCCCATGAATGGCGATGCATTATTTCCTTTTAAACAAAACTCTGACCTTTTTTGGTTGACAGGCATAGAACAGGAAGATTCGATGCTTATCTTATTTCCTGATAACCCCGAGGTAAAATACCGTGAAGTGCTGGTATTAGTAAGACCCAATGCTTTGAAAGAAAAGTGGGATGGGCACAGGCTTACCGCGGCAGAGGGAAGGGAAATTTCAGGAATAGAAAATATTATTTGGCTGGATACGCATGATGCATTATTGCAAACATGGATCCACCTGGCGGATACCATTTATCTAAATACAAATGAAAATGACAGGAAGGCAAACCTGGTAAAAGTGCGTGATTACCGGTATGCCATTGAAATGAAGAAGCGCTATCCATTGCATAATTATAAGAGAAGCGCTAAAATTTTAAAGGAATTAAGAGCCATAAAAACACCGATGGAAATTGAGGTGATGCAGAAGGCGGTAGATATAACTGACAGTACTTTCAGGCGGTTGCTGCAATTTATAAAGCCTGGAGTAATGGAGTATGAGATAGATGCAGAAATCTGGCATTCTTTTCTTTCTCAGCGAGCCACCGGACCGGCTTATGGAAGCATTATTGCCAGCGGTGACAGGGCGAGAACGTTGCATTACGTGAGCAATAACAATGAATGTAAAGATGGCGAAATGATATTGATGGATTTTGGCGCCAGCTATGGCAACTATGCCGCAGACCTTTCCCGCACTGTTCCTGTAAATGGAAAATTTACGAAGCGGCAAAAAACTGTTTATAACTCTTGTCTTCATCTGCACCAATATGCGGCAAGCATCTTAAAGCCGGGTATCAGTATTGTAGATTACACAGAAAAAATTGGCGATGAAGCGACCGTGATTTTTCAAAAAATCGGCTTATTGAAAAAATCAGATGTAAAAAATGAAGATCCGGATAACAGGGCCTACAGAAAATATTTGTATCACGGTATATCTCATCATCTCGGTATTGACGTGCATGACATTGGCACAAGAAACGAACCCATAAAGGCAGGCATGGTCTTTACCATTGAGCCCGGTATTTATATTGAAGAAGAAAAAATGGGCGTACGGATAGAAAATAATTATTGGATTACACGAAATGGCAATAAAGATTTAATGAAAAACATTCCGATTACTGTGGAAGAAATAGAGGCTGGAATGAAAAGAACCCCCGGCCCCTAAAGGGGAGTAGGGCAACACTCTAAAAGAACTTTGAACTTTTTATTTATATGGCTGATAGTGCTTCGGATAATGTAAATGCCCCATCTTCCCTTTCAGAAGTTAGGAGTAGTAATTCCTCTTTAGAAGTCAGGGGTGGTCGTCCCCCTTTAGGGGTTAGGGGTATTCCTAATCTTTTCACTCTTCTTAATTTATTCTTTGGTTGTATGGCGGTGGTTTTTGCGTTGCAAACAAATGCAGTTATTATTTATGTAAATGATGATTTCAGCAGCAGTTTTAATATTCCTGAAAAGCTAAGCTGGGCAGCCATTTGCATCATTATAGCTGCGGTTGTTGATTTTCTCGATGGATTTGTTGCAAGGCTATTAAAAGCCACAAGTCCGCTGGGAGCACAACTTGATTCTCTAAGTGACGTGGTAAGTTTTGGCGTTGCACCGGGAGTAATAATTTACCAGTTGCTAAGATTCAGTTTTGCCAGGGAAGAAAATGGATTAGATGTTTCCACAGTTTGGCTGGTGCCTGCATTCATATTAAGTTGTGCGGCAGCCTATCGTCTTGCAAAATTTAATCTTGATGAAACGCAGAGCCTTTCTTTTAAAGGTGTGCCGGTTCCTGCGGTAGGATTATTAATCGCTTCATTTCCGCTTATTTTACATTTCAATACTTTCATTAGCGTAAACAGCCTGCTTATTAATCAATGGTTTTTATATGGACTGGTATTCCTGCTGAGCTATCTGATGGTTTCAAACATTCGCATGATGGCGCTGAAATTTTCGGATTATACTTTAAAGAATAATATTCCAAAAGTTATATTATTGGCTGTTGCGATTCTTGCAGCAATTTTTTTACAATGGCTGGCGGTGCCGGTGATTTTTTTATTTTATATCCTGATATCATTATCAACCTCAAAAAAAATTAGTCAATGAATTTTGTTGCAGAAATAAAAGTAATGCAGTTAAAAGAATTATTAGATCCGCAAGGCAAAGCGGTTATGGGCGGGCTTTCTAACCTTGGCATAAAAAGTATAGGTGATGTAAGAATAGGCAAGCATATTCAATTGCAAATAGAGGCGCCTGATGAAAAAACGGCAAAAGGAATTGCAGAAGAAGCAGCGAAAAAATTATTGGCTAATGCCGTGATGGAAGAATATACTATAGAAATAAGTTAGCAGCTATTTAATTTCATAAATTTGGATATAATGAATGATACTATTCAAATACCTGTTGCAGAATATGAAGCAATGAAGGAAGAGCTTGCTTTGCTGAAAAATAATGATCTTTTTAAAAAAATGAACAGGCTTGTTGAATTACTTTATGAAGAAAAATATGGCCTTTACCTTGGTAATGATACCACGGACTTAACCAATGCATCCATACAAAAAAATTGGCCATCTCAAAATAGTGCATGGGATAATGTATAATCAGAGAGAAATTATTTTGGTTCCCTTTCCTTATTCAGATTTGTCTTCATCAAAAAGAAGGCCTGTATTAGTAATTTCAAATAATAATTATAACAAAAATTATCCTGATATTTTAATTACTGTTATTACAAGCAATCTTTATAAAGATGATTATTCTGTTGAGTTACAAAATAATGATTTGGAAGTAGGAGTGCTTCCCGAACAGTCAACAATTAAATGCCATAAGCTGTTCACTATTGATCAGTCACAAGTTTTAAAAAGATTCAGTTTAGTTAGTGAAAAAAAATTTGATGAAGTAATTGTTTTTTTAAACAAGCTAATTCGAAAATCAAATTAAGCTATGCTCTATCTTGTTCCCTCTCCTATAGGCAATCTTGCCGACATAACTTTTAGGGCAATTGAAGTGTTGAAATCGGTTGATCTAATACTGGCAGAAGACACACGAACTTCGGCTAAGCTTCTCCGTTATTATAACATCGAAAAGCCGACAACGCCTTATCACCAGCACAATGAACATAAAATTTATAATCACCTTATTGATCAATTAACCGCAGGTAAAACGATGGCATTACTTACAGATGCAGGCACTCCCGGCGTGAGCGATCCTGCATTTTTATTAGTGAGGGAATGTATAAAAAATGACATTAAAGTTGAATGTCTTCCGGGAGCCACAGCCTTTGTGCCGGCGTTAGTCAATAGTGGCTTACCCATGAATAATTTTTGTTTTGAAGGTTTTCTGCCACTTAAAAAAGGAAGACAAACTTTTTTAAAAAAGATGACGGAAGAAGAACGGACGATGGTTTTTTATGAAAGCCCCATGCGCCTTATAAAAACGCTAAAAGATTTTATCGAATATTTTGGAGCGGAAAGGCAATGTTGTGTAAGTAGGGAACTCACCAAGCTATTTGAGGAAAATAAACGGGGAAGCTTGCAGGAGGTTCATGATTATTTCAATGAAAAAAATGTGAAGGGTGAGATTGTGATTGTGGTGGAAGGAGGGAAATAATAAAATAGAATAAATCGTTTAAGTCGTGAATGCCTTTTGATAAAGCGGTTTACTCTCAACCAACCTCATCAAAAGTCCGTGAAATATAGTTTCACCAAATTGCCTTCTGTTAAAGCGATAAAAGAATTCATTCAGGTATGCC
>JBBPZF010000968.1:0-6109 GCA_038199105.1 Chitinophagales bacterium
AAATAAAAGAAAAAATAACAAACTATACGCTTACGTTAAAATCTCTCAGCGCATCGTTCAAACTCGTTTTCTTATCGGTGCTTTCTTTTCTTTTACCAATGATTAAAGCGCAACTTACATTGTATTCTCCGGCAGGAAATTTCTTTAAATAACTACCGGGAATCACTACGCTTCTTCGCGGAATATTGCCGCGGTATTCTATAGGTTCATTGCCGCTTACATCAATTATTTTAGTGGATTGTGTAAGCACAACATTTGCGCCAAGCACCGCTTCTTTTTCAACTTTCACTCCTTCCACCACTATACTTCTGCTTCCTATGAAACAGCCATCTTCAATAATAACGGGGCTTGCCTGCAAGGGTTCTAATACTCCTCCTATACCTACTCCACCACTCAGGTGTACATTCTTACCAATCTGCGCACAACTGCCAACGGTAGCCCATGTATCAACCATGGTACCTTCATCTACATAGGCGCCAATATTTACATAGCTCGGCATAAGCACTACATTTCTCGCCAGGTAGGCACCGTACCTTGCCACCGCATGCGGCACAGCTCGCACACCAAGGTCTTTATAATTTTTTTTCAATTTCATTTTATCATAAAACTCAAAGGGGGGCAAGGTATAAGTTTCCATTTGTTGTATGCCAAAATATAAAAGTATTGCCTGCTTCACCCATTCATTCACCTTCCAAACCTGGGATGATTCTCTATTGTAAAGGGCATCGCTTACGGGTACGGCTGTACGCAGTTCTCCTTCATCTATTTTATCAATTACATTTCTTATTGCATCTGTGTAAACCTCGTCTTTTAAGAGCTCGCGATTGCTCCACGCTTCGCCAATCATTTTTTGCAAATCCATACTCCTTTTTTTTGCAAACATAAACGAGTAACGCCGTTGAGTAAAATCATTTTTTTAATCTTATTAATTCCAATTCAACGTTTTCCTTTAAACATTACAATCGACTATTTTGATTATAAAACAAGAGAGTGATAACTGAAGCATTATTTGTAATTCAGGACTGACAACCTAATTGCCTAACTAACATTTTATATCATGAACATTCCAGGGTTTTCCAAAGAAGTAAAGCTAACGGGTAATTATACTTACAATAGGTCAAAAATACAAATCAATTGAGTATCGAAATCTATATCGGGAACCAACTTATTGGCTCAGGCACCGGATACAACAACAAGGGTGACGTAAATCTTTATTTAAATTTAAGCGGTACCGTAGTCAACTTGCCTGCCACAAGCTTCGTATATTTACAGCGCTACAAACCTGGTTATCGCTCCGTTCCGTTTCTTTGAGAACGAAGAGGAAAGTCCGGACAGCATAGAGTAACACACCGGTTAACGGCCGGTCCCGGTATTAGATGGCTATTTATACCGGGAAGAAAGTGCCACAGAAAATTACCGTCCCGATTAAAACCGGGGTAAGGGTGAAAACGTGAGGTAAGAGCTCACGTCCCGGTTTGGTAACTTGCCGGGAGGGTAAACCTTGTGTGCTGTAATGCCACGTATATCCCGGTTTGCCTGGTACAAGATTTTCATGGCCAGGCAGGATAAGCTGCTCGTTTATATTTTCGCTTCATTGCGAAACACCGGGAAGGGTAGGCAGCAAGACTGTTGCAGTAATGTAACAGCAAGATAAATGATAGCCTCCCGTTGCATGACGGGATACAGGATCTGGCTTATAGGTTTGTAGTATTTTTTCTATTCGTTTGTAGGATATTTTTCAACAAATAATTCTTCCGCTTTATTACTTGTCTTTAGAGAAAAAAGCACCAATTCGGGGTTAATTCCTGCACCTCATACAACATTTCGTACTAAAATTCTTTATTAGTGGCGGAGTATTTGTAAAAAAATACTAAAAACCGAACATAATGAAAAAGGTTTTATCTATTGTTTTTTTTGCTTTATTGCTTACCATGAATGCAAAAAAACTAGCCGCTCAAAAACTTGCCGTGAACGCTTATGTCTCCGGCCTCACTTTACCTATTGACCTTAAGACCTGCGGTGACGACAGGCTTTTCGTGGCGGAACGACCTGGCACAATAAGGGTAATAAATGCTGATGGTACTTTGCGGGCTATACCTTTTCTTGATGTAAGCGCAAAAGTTTCATCCTATACAAATGGCGAAGAAGGCTTTCTTGGGTTCGCCTTTAGCCCTAATTATAAAACAGATGGAAAGTTCTTTGTTGACTATACTGCTAACATCTCAGGCCTGCTCACAACTGTGATAGAGCAGTATAAGGTAGATCCGTCTGACTCCAACGTGGCACAAACAACAGGCTTAAGAATACTTTCCCAGAGTCAGCCTTTTTCGAACCATAACGGCGGTAACCTCATGTTTGGCAAAGATGGTTACCTGTACATAAATTTTGGCGACGGAGGAAGCGGTGGAGACCCCAATGGAAACGGGCAGAATAAAAATACTGTTCTTGCAAAAGTATTGCGGATTGATATCAGTAACTCTTCAGTGAGGCAACCTTACAAAATACCGACAACAAATCCTTTTTATGGCCAAAGCGGCGTGAAGCCGGAAATATGGGCTTATGGTGTTCGCAACCCATGGCGCAGCAGCTTCGATAGAATTACCGGAGATCTTTGGATTGCAGATGTAGGCCAGGGTGCAGTGGAAGAAGTAGATTTTCAGACTGCAAAGGCGGCTGGCGGAAATAATTATGGATGGAATATTATGGAGGGAACCGCATGTTATAATCCAGCTTCAGGGTGCAATCAAACCGGGCTTACATTACCAATATATGACTACACGCACGCGGTGGGGCAAGCCATCACAGGTGGATATGTATATAGAAGTGCTCAATCGAAATCATTATGGGGAGTGTATTTATTTGCCGATTACGTTGCAAAGTGGATTGATGGTATACAACAGGTTAATGGAACTCTTTCTGGTCCGGTTACACATTATATAACGGCTGCCCAGGCAACGGGTAATCCTGTTTCTTTCGGGCAGGATAGATTAGGAGATCTGTATATTTTATTTAATAATGATGGAACCGTTTACAAGCTTGAAGATACCAGCTACCAGCGCAAGCCTAAAGCTTATTTCACACCGATAGACCAGGGTAACGGAACCTTTTTATTGCAGGGCCTACAGGACGCAATCTTACTTATCAATGGTTATTGAATAATGCGTCCATATCAGGAGCTACGAACCCCGACTACCTACCTTCCAGTAATGGAAACTACCAATTAGTAGTAACAAATGCACTCGCCTCGAAAGACACTTCGAATGTATTTTTACTCGGCCCCTTGCCTCTTAACTTAACGGCATTTACCGCGCAAAAATTAGCCGGAAATACCAGGGTAAAGCTCGAATGGAAACGGCATCGGAACAAAATATAAAAGGCTATGCGATCCTCAGAAAAGAAAATAACCAGCCAGGTTTTTCCAAAATTGGCATTGTTGAAAGCAAATCCCTAAATGGTAATTCGTCTGCCGAACTTAGCTATACTTTTTTTGATTCTTCAATTGCTAATAGTTCAAAATTATTTTACAGGCTGGAAATTTTTAACGCTGACGAATCATCCTCTTATTCAGCTATCCGCAGTATAACATCTGTTATTTCTAAAAACAATTTTACTATTTCGCCAAATCCTGCAAAGGGACATGTACAAATTTTTTTAGAAAATAATACCAGCCCGGTTTTAATGATATTGTACGATAATTCCGGTAAAAAAATAAAAGAACAAATATTCAAGCAACAGAATAATACAATTGATCTCACTGGCTTAAAAGGTATGTATATAGTTCAGTTAAGTGATGACAACGGAACTAATGTTACACGTAAAAAATTAATAGTGGAATAGGAAATATTCGTATTGATAAATTAATGCAATCCGGCTCTGCTATAAAATTAAGCAGGGCCGGATCTTTTTTAGCACCTATCATTATGGTGTAAAACATTTCGATTAAAAGAACCGAAGCAAACATTTAATTGCCTGAGTTAATAGAAGTTGAAGTCTGCTTAATTGAACATAACTGCTAAACAATTTCATATTATCTTCGCAGCCTTAAAAAGTTCTTTTAGAAATGTTAAGCAGAAGAAATATAAGGGTAAAAGTGATGCAAACGTTGTACAGCGTTGAATCTATGAACCATGATTTGCGCCCTGGCGAGCCTTTACAAATACTTAAAAAGAACCTGGAGCATTCCCAACAGCTATTTACTTACCTGGTGTATTACATAATTGAAGTAGCCCGCTTTTCCGAGAAAGATGCGGCGCAAAAGTCCCAGAAGCATTTACCTTCCTTACAGGACCTTAATATTAATACCAAGATTGCCGGCAATGAAACGATGTGGGCAATACTTGAAAATTCATCTTTTAATAAATCGTTTGAAGATTTAAAAATTAAATACCTGGTAAATGATGAGCTGATAAAAAAGTGCTACCTGCAATTGGTGGCATCAGCAGAATATAAAGAATATACTGCTTTGAAATCCCGCGAGAAAAAGTCGGAGAAAAAAATACTCGAGTTTATATTTTCTGATCTTATGCTGCCTGACGATCATTTTATAAGCGATACAGAAGAAAAATTTATTCACTGGGATGATGATGCAGAAATGATGATACTGTTGATGAATACGCTGTTACAAAAGCCCTCATCTTTTAATTTTATGGAGATGGTTGGCAAAGAAAAAATGGATTTTTCAGTGGATCTTTTGGAATGTGTTATCAGTAAAAAAAGTGTTTGCCGTGAATTGATAAAACCGCGTTTAAAAAATTGGGATGCGGAGCGCATTGCATCGCTCGATATGATATTAATGGAGATGGGAGTTTGTGAATTTCTATTTTTCGAAACTATACCTCCAAGGGTTACTATTAATGAATACATTGACCTGGCAAAAGAATATAGCACGGAACAAAGCGGGCATTTTGTAAATGGAATTTTAGATAACATTCACAAAGAACTGCTGTCTGAGAATAAAATACACAAGAAGAATTTCAAAAACAGTGTTTTATAATACCTTTGCAAAAAATTGAAAATAATGAAGAAAGTGTTTATCGGTTTTTTATTGGTTTCTGTCTTTTTCTCATGTGATATCAGGAATACAAAGAACAAGCAAGATGTGCAGGCGGCAGGTTCCGGGCAGCCATTTACTGATTCCACCACCGTACAGATGATTGATTCGGTTTATAATTTCGGCAAAGTTACCGATGGCGAAAAAGTAGAATATAGTTATCGTTTTAAAAATACTGGTAAGCATCCTTTGATTGTTTCATCTGCTGTCGCAAGCTGCGGCTGCACTGTGCCTGAGAAACCAGAAGAGCCGATAAAGCCGGGCGAAACAGGTTTTCTAAAAGTAGTATTCAATAGTACGGGAAGAGTAGGACTGGTTCATAAAGATGTTACCGTTACTTCAAATGCATATCCTCAATTTCCTATGTTGCAACTTACGGGAGAGGTAGAAGCTGCTCGAAAATAATTTTTCATAATGCCGTTATTTTAACGGTAAATACAAATCAAACAATATATGAATTTAGCAATGGTTTTTTTAATGTTAGGACAAGGCGGATCAGGTGGTGGCGGATTTCAATTTGTTTTTTTAGGATTAATGATTCTTGTTTTTTGGCTTTTCATGATAAGGCCGCAAGCAAAAAAAGCAAAGCAACAAAAGCAATTTCTTACCAATTTACAGAAGGGAGATAAAATTGTCACCATTGCCGGTATACACGGTACAGTTAATAAGGTAAATGATGATGGCACAATGATGCTTGAAATTAACCCGGGCAGTTACTTAAAAGTTGAGAAAAGTGCTATCAGCATGGAATGGACAGCAAACATTAATAAGCCTGTTGCTCCTATAAAGTAATAATGGATAGGAGACTATGAACTCTCCCAGCCGTTAAACAGAAATCGAGTAGGAAGGTAGCCATTAGTTGGCTACCTGTCCTCTCACACCACCGTGCGTACCGTTCGGTACACGGCGGTTTGTTAGTAGAGTTTCCTCTGATGTTCCGTTTTCCAATAGTAATAGTTAGTAAAGCCCACATACCTTAACCGTGTAAAATAGTCATTGTTTAATGCCCGGCTTAGTATGGGGCTGTGTGCTGCCCTGCAGTAACCTTTGCCGCTATTG
>JBBPZF010000969.1:0-8837 GCA_038199105.1 Chitinophagales bacterium
CCAATTTCATCAAGAAAGATTGTTCCTCCATTTACCGTTTCAAAATATCCCTTGCGACTGTCCACCGCACCGGTAAACGAACCTTTTTCATGGCCAAATAGCTCGGAGTCAATTGTACCCTCTGGTATGGCACCACAGTTTACGGCAATAAAGGGATTGTGTTTCCTTGCAGAAAGCGAATGAATAATGTGAGAAAAAACTTCTTTCCCAACGCCACTTTCGCCGTTTATTAAAACACTCAGGTCGGTAGCGGAAACCTGTATGGCAACATCCAACGCATGTACAAGGGCAGGAGAGTTGCCAATAATTCCAAACCTGTTTTTTATAGCTTGCTGGTCCATTTTTTTAATCTAAATATTTTTGTATTTCTTGTTTTAAAATAGAATGTGTTTCTTGATTGTAACTAATAAACGTTCAGCTTCCACAATATCATAATCATGAATCACTATATGTCTCATTCCAATAATGCTTTTAAGATTAGAGATAGGAAGATTTTTATCAATTTTGTTTGCCTTAAATAAAGCTTCTCCAATTATCGAAATCCCTCTTTCCACGGCCCACTTGAAATCTATTTGCTCAAGCTGTTCCAAAGACATGTCCTTTGTAAAAGATTGCAAATTATTTATCGCCTCCATTACATCGAAAATATATTTTTGCAAATCACGGTCGGGCATAAATCAACTTTTTAGATTTCTCTACCGATTTTATAAAATATGTATTGTTCGACTTGTTGGGAATTAGATCAATATCCCGGGATAGAATTTCTTCCAGGGATTCTTTTAATAAAAAGAAATTAGTAGCAATATCAAACTCTCCACTCTCCCAATCAGGATAATGTTCCAAACCATATTCGTACAAAAAATCTATATCACTGTCATCATTAAAAACCATATTATCTGTTGCGCTTCCAAAAAGACATAATGACTTCAGTTTATGTTTTTTGCATATTTCAATGATTCGCGGAATATTATTTTCTACTATTGCAATCATAATTTTATCGCATTTTACCCATTAACGTCCCGGCGGTACAACTTTCAATTATTACATCAGCATAACCTCCTTTCGCCAGGTTTCCATTCTTTGGAAAGATCACCATTTTATTATTGTCACTCCTGCCCGCCCAATGCTGATCACTCTTTTTGGAATTTCCTTCGATCAATACTTTATGGACTTTGCCAATTTCTTTTTGCATCCCTTTTAATGAATGTATGCGATGAAGGTCAACAACTTCCTGCAACCTTCTTTTTTTTATTTCCAGGGGCACATCATCTTCAAACTTCCTCTCAGCAAGGGTTCCGGGCCGCTCGGAATAGTAATACATGTAGGCAAGTTCATATTCACAATATTCCATCAGGCTTAATGTTTCTTTATGATCTTCTTCTGTTTCTGTACAAAAACCTGATATCATATCACTTGAAATACCGCAACCAGGCAATACTTCCCGTATCCTGACAACCTTTTGGATATACCATTCACGGGTATAAGTACGGTTCATTAATTCCAATATCCTGCTGCTTCCGCTTTGCACCGGCAGGTGAATATATTTGCAAATATTTTCATACTTCGCCATTGTAAAAAGCACTTCGTCTGTTATATCTTTTGGATGTGAAGTGGAGAAACGCACCCTTAACAGAGGAGATACAAGTGCAACTTTCTCAAGTAAGTTTGCGAATGTAACGACTTCTGTAAGGTTATCGCTTGAAGATTGATTA
Organism: Chitinophagales bacterium; assembly: GCA_038199105.1. Lineage (GTDB taxonomy): Bacteria > Bacteroidota > Bacteroidia > Chitinophagales > Chitinophagaceae > Ginsengibacter. The sequence goes on from JBBPZF010000969.1 coordinate 1,713, forward strand.
TTTGCCGGGCTCCAGGCATAGCTATCTACATTTTGTCCAAGCAGCGTAACTTCCCTGTATCCTTCTTCGAAGAGTAGTTTACATTCATTCTCGATTGATTCAGGGTCGCGGCTACGCTCACGGCCACGCGTAAACGGAACCACACAAAACGAACACATATTATTGCAGCCGCGCATGATGCTTACAAAAGCGGTAACGCCATTGCTATTTAACCTTATGGGAGAAATGTCGCCATAAGTTTCTTCGCGGCTTAATAATACATTTACTCCTTTCTGGCCGCTTTCTGCTTCCTCAATCAAGCCGGGTAGCGTTCTGTAAGCGTCGGGGCCTACAACAATATCTACCAGTTTTTCTTCTTCCAAAAATTTAGATTTCAGCCGTTCTGCCATGCAGCCAAGCACACCCACCAAAAGGCCTGGATTATACTTTTTTACTTTCCTGAATTCTGAAAGCCTTTTTATTACCGTAAGCTCTGCTTTTTCGCGGATGGAGCAGGTATTAATGAATATCATATCTGCTTCCTGGAAATGCTGCGTAATTCCAAAGCCCTTATCCTGCAATATTGAGGCAATCACTTCGCTGTCAGCAAAGTTCATAGCACAGCCATAACTTTCTATGTAAAATTTTTTCGAAGACGGATTACTTAACACTGCCATAGAAGCCAAAGCCTCACCCTGTCTCACTTCCTCATCCTTTTTAATGGAAAAATCCACCATACATTACCCTGTTTTTAATTGGATGGCAAAGATAGCAATTAAAAATTGCGTCAGGATGGCAGAAAGTTAATAATATTGTTACATTCAATGGATATTTATCCCTAAAATAATGTTAATGAAATTTATTTTCCCCGTTGCCCTAATTAGCTGTTCATTTATGAGTTTTCCCACATTTTCCCAGCAATTATTTACAACCAAGCAGGTGCAAAATGCTTACGCTAAAAATACAAGAACTCCTACCGGAAAACCTGGCAATAGTTATTGGCAAAACGAGGGCGATTATAACATTAAGGTAAATTTCAATCCCGCATCAAATGTGCTTAATGGGAACGAAAAAATTATCTATACTAATAGTAGCCAGGATACTTTGAAACAAGTAGTCATAAGGCTTTATCCTGATCTTTATAAAAAAGGAATAAATCGTGACAGCCACATAGCCGACAAAGACTTGACGAATGGTGTATCAATTGATTCTTTCAAAATTGGTGAAGAGATAATAGATAATTTTTCTGATGAAGCGAAAGCATTTCACTCTGGAACAAATCTTATCATAAAACCATCGCAAATTATTCTTCCACATTCGAAGACTGAATTGCATGTTCAATGGCATTACACGGTTAACACCGGCTCACAGGTAAGAACGGGAATGGTGGACTCCGGTTCTTACTTTATTGCTTACTTTTTCCCAAGGATTTCTGTGTATGATGATATTGATGGCTGGGATAATTGGAGCTATAATGGCACGCAGGAATTTTACAATGATTTCGGAAAATTTAATGTTGAGATTTCCGTTCCGAAAAATTATGTTGTATGGGCCACAGGTAGTCGTACAAACGCCGATGAAAATTTTAGTGAGAATATCCTACAAAAAATGCAACAGGCAGTGGCTTCGGAGACAATCGTTCATATTATTGATTCGTTAGATTATGGCGGTGATAAATTATTTTCAGTCGGCACAAAAGGTGTATGGAAGTTTAGTGCAGACAGTGTTACAGACTTTGCTTTTGCATTAAGCGACCATTATTTGTGGGATGCAAGTTCCGTAGTAGTGGATTCACTAACAGGAAGGCGTACACTGGCAGAAGCAGCTTATAATAAAATTCATAAAGATTATTTTGATGTGGCAAACCAGGCGCATCAGTCTGTCTTTTATATGAGTCATTTTTATCCAAAATATCCTTTTCCCTTTGCACACATAACTGTATTCGATGGTACTGACCAAATGGAATATCCGATGATGGTAAATGACAATCCTACAGAAACTCACAAGGATGCCGTGCAGCTTACTTCTCACGAAATATTTCATAGTTATTTCCCATTTTACATGGGCATAAATGAAACGCAGTATGCATGGATGGATGAGGGCTGGGCCACGATAGGGGAGTCGGTAATTTCTCCACGCATGGGCGAGCCGGAAGATGAAGGTATTTTTAGTAAGACGCGGTATGAATACATTTCAGGCACCAATAGAGATGTGCCATTGATCACCAATACCAAACTCTACAGCGGCGGTGCTTATTTGTTAATTCGTATGGGAAAGGCGGATTGTGCTATTATATTTTGCAAGACATGCTGGGCGACTCACTTTTTTTTAAAAGTTTGCATCAATACATGAATGACTGGCATGGTAAGCATCCAACGCCGTATGACTTTTTCTATAGCATCAATAATGCAAGCGGCAAAGACCTGAATTGGTTTTGGCAAAAATGGTTTTTTGGATGGGAATACCCTGACCTTTCGATAAAGAAAGTAGAAAAAATTTCAGGCGGCGCGAAAATCATCGTCATAAATAAAGGAGGATTACCGGTGCCCATTTATGTAACTATAACAACAAAATCAGGTAAAGAAACGGTAGTGAAATTCACGGCAGAAACATGGAAGGAAAAGAAAGAAATGAGCTTTACAACTAATATTTCAATGGCTGATATTTCAAAGATTTATTTAGGCAATGAATATATTCCTGAGAAATATAAAAAGGATAATTTGTGGACGAATAAATAACTAAAATTGGTTTGCCGCTACAAAAGAAAATCTTTTTGCCAGCCAGCTATCTTTTACTGGGATGATCCAGTTATTTACAAGATCTCTTTTAGTAAGAACAGTGTTATTAAAATATAAAGTATCCGCGCTAATTATTTCATTATCTATCTCGTAATTAAGCGCCGAAAGAGGCACGCATTGAATTCTTTCATTTATTGCGAAGGCAAGTAATTGCCTGTTGAAAAGTTCAACATGGTAATCCTGCTCAATATTTTTTACAACCCTTACAGAACTGTCGGTGCTGCATCCGCTCACCCCGGTTCCGGTTTCATCAGCCATAAATATAATAAACTGGCCGAAAAACAAATTGGCGAAACCTTTAACAGGGCTTCCATGGCTGTTCCAATTATTTGTAAAATTTAAGAGCAGCTCTTGAAGCTCGATTGCTTCATTTATTGTAAATGCCCTGTTGCATTGATACACCCACACACGTGAGTTGTCATCAAAATCCTTTGGGATCAAATCCTGGAAGTGAAAATTCATATTGCAAAATTAGGAGCTAAACTAATATTAAATTATGCCTCTCCGTTTTTTTTAATATTAAAAAGAAAAATCAAGCAGTGCCTAATTTTCTTAAATAGGCAACGTGCGAAAGAATGGCTTGGCGCATTTTAGGATATTCAATATAAGTAAGGCCATACTCCTGGCAAGTGCGCCTGATTATTTTGCTGATAGCAGGATAATGCACGTGAGAAATTTTTGGAAACAAATGATGCTCTATTTGAAAATTTAACCCACCAACCAACCATGAGATCAGCTTGTTGCTGGTAGCGAAATTAGCTGTTGTAGCCACCTGGTGAATAGCCCATTCGTTTTCAATTTTACCGGTTAATTCACTTGGCACAGGAAACTCAGTGTGCTCAACTGTATGGGCAAGCTGAAAAACAATGCTTATTACAAAACCGGTAACCATTGTGAAAATGAGAAACCCGACAAGCCATGTAAGAAAGCCTAAAAGATAAATGGGTAATCCTACAAACATAAATGCATAGATAACTTTTGCGGCCCAAAAAGAGATGTGTTCTCTTACGGTCATCTTTCGCAGGTCAACATTTCCAATTTTACGGGAAAAATATTTTTTATAATCGGTAAGGAAAATCCAAATGATATGAAGCATTGTATATAAGAACCAAAAATAATAATGCTGAAATTTATGCATTTTCAGTCTCTTTTGCTGGCTAGTAAACCTGAGCCACGGGCCTGCTTCAATATCATCGTCCACCCCGTCAATATTTGTATAAGTGTGGTGAATTATGTTATGTTTCATATTCCACATAATAGCGCTTGCGCCAAGAAAATTCAGGGAAAATCCCGCCATTTTATTTACTGCTTTGAACCTGCTAAAGCTTCCATGAGCACCGTCATGCATTACATTAAAGCCAATAGCTGCAGTGAGTCCGCCAAACAATACACATTCCGGTATAGCTATCCAAAGCATAGGTGTAAAAAACACAAGATGTATATAAAGTAAAATGTAACCAAGGCAAAACAAAATTGCTTTGACAAGCAAGGCATTGTTACCGGTCATTGGCCTTTTATGTTCCGTGAAATATTGAGATACACGTTTCTTAAGTTCAATGTGAAAATCACCTTTGCCTTGTAAAAATTTTGGAGTTGCCATTTGTTATTTATTATTGTGTTATAAACGCTATTTATTTTTTTTAAGTACTTTTTTTTATCAACGCATCAAAAGAATTAATACCAATCATTTTTTTAGAGATAAATCCTTCAGCGTGTTTCACTCCAATCATCTTGCCAAACATCTTCGAGCGGTTTATTACGCTTTCTAAAAATCCGGGCGACGAAATATATGTTTGAGGTTCTTCATCATTTTTCTCACCAGTATAAAACTGCGTGGTAAATGCTTCAATCGCTTCAACCTTTTTATCAATCACCTCAGAAATGTCAATCACAAAATCAGGATTAATATAAGTATCCTGTATATAATTAAAAACATATTTAGGCCTCCATTCGTGCTGCTCTTTGTCACCATCCGTTGTTTTTATTTTTCGCAATCCCGATAAAAAGGCAGCATCATTTACTAATTCAGCAGATCTTCCATGATCAGGATGCCGGTCTTCAGGGACATTGCAAATAATAATTTCAGGGCGGTATTTTCTTAGCGCCTGTATTATTTTTCGCTGATTTTCTTCATCATTTTTGAAAAAGCCATCAGCCATTTCCAGGTTCTCTCTGAAGTCAACACCTAATATAGTGGCGGATTTGGCGGCCTCTTCTCTCCGTGTATCTGCATTTCCCCGTGTGCCTAATTCGCCTTGTGTGAGATCTATTATTCCAACTTTTCTTCCTTTCTTCTTTTCCACGAGAAGCGTACCGGCACAACTTAATTCAATATCGTCAGGATGAACGCCAAATGCCAGGACATCTAATTTCATGATTTGGAAGATAAAATAACTTCGTAGGAATTAAAGAATTTATAAGTCGCAAAGGTAAGCTAAAAACAAGTGTAAATTGGCGATTTAAGGATTAAATGTGATATACAATATTAATATACGTGAATGGCTGTTGCAGGGTAAAAAAATGAAAAATTAAAACACTTGGTGGCTTGGATTAACCCGGATAGCCATACATTCTTCGTACTTCTTTTACGATGGCTTCAATCTCGGCATCTTTTCCTTGTGCCTCATAAGGCTGCTTAAGGTCGCTACCAAAGAAGAAAGCAACGGTTTGCCAGAAACGTGCAGTGAAGCCACCTTTAAGCTCTTTTAAAATATCATAGCAATTTGTGCCGCCGCTTTCGCGATTGATCAGCTTCATTAATACTCTTCCCTGGTAAACAGATAAATTAGTAAGCGGATCAGTAAATTCTTTTTTCAGTTCTTTCTCACGACTGTTTATGTACGCAGTCACGAATTTTTTGTCCTTACTTGTCGCGATATGCTTTTCAATATCATTAAACACCAGGCCGGCACGTAGCGCATAAGGATAAGTTACATAGACTGCATTTCTCAGGCGTGTCCATTTTGCCCTGGCAGCCGGATCTCTTTTCCATACATACACACCAGCAAGTGTTTTTGCTTCGATGGTATCGCCTTCATAAACAACTGCGACTGATACTATGGTATCGTTGACGCCATAAGCGCTTTGAGCTTTTGTTGTATTTATAGAAAAAAATAAATTAACGATAAGCAGCAAAAAAACCAAGCCGGTATGTTTAAGAATGATATGCATCTTACTGTAAATTTATTCTCAAAATATCTGTTTGCAAATATTTTAATGCAAAAGATTGGCTAAATGTTGTGATTTAATTATTAGCGATCAGAAACATATAAAATAAGGCGACAAGAACCATTGTTACTGACAACGCAGTAATGAAGTTAGCTGCTTTTAATCTTCTTGTGATTGAAACAATAAAACCACATGCCATAATCAATAAACCAATCCATACGAGATTTATATACGGAAAAACATAAGCCTTTAGTGTAATAAAATTGGTCAGGCTTTCAGATTCTTTAATTCCGATCTTGAACTTCTTATCATTTGTAAGCCCGGAAAAACCTACATATAAATTTTGCCTCGACAATGTATCGTCTATAAAATTGACTTGCTCGTTGGCTACTATAATTGCAGGATAAGCCTTATGTCTTGTACTGTCTTTGCCGTAAACGGTAATATCCGCTACTAATGCAGTGTCTGCCGGAGTAAAATGAAACCGTTCATTATCAGGATTTTTAACTATGCCATTTAAAACTAAGAATCCATTTGAATAAAACGCTGTATCGTTTATGTTCATCTCGTGCACAACAAATTTTGCGGTATCCTTCTCTGCTGCCGGAACAGAAATAGTGGAGATATAAGTAAACACATCATGTGTGAGATAATGCCTTGTGCCTGGGTTAGAGCTCAAATTATTATCCTTCATCCGGTACGCATCCGGAGACAAAATAAAGTCCTCATTTACTTTTCCTGTAGCGCTATCAATCTTTTGAAAATGAAGATTGTAAAACGTTCGCGTTTTTTCCGTTGCAGCAGAGTCATCCAGGTAAGTAACTGTATATTTTCCCATTTGCGTAGGGACTTCTTTTAATAAAGTAAGATTCTCTAACGGATTCTCTGTTGACCTGCCGGTAGGATCTTTTTCAAAAGGAACAAACAAACCGGTCTTCCTGTTATCGCTTATTACTTGTTTATTCCCTGAAGAAATAAGCATTCCTGCTATCATAAGTGTAAAACCTAAATGGGCGATTGCGCCGCCACCGGCTTTCAGATTGCCTTTCAAAACTGTTTTTAAATAAGCCGCATTAGCTATCACGGCAAAAATGCAAGCAAACAATGCGAGGTAAATAGCGATCAAAAATCCGGGACCTTTCTTGTTGTACTCTATCGGGTAAAATATTGCAAGTAAAAC
>JBBPZF010000970.1:0-2023 GCA_038199105.1 Chitinophagales bacterium
CAGGGGCTTTAGTGCTAAAGTAGAATCTGCTTTACTACTCGTTACCGAATTCATAAAATGGATTCGCAATTCTGTAGTGAATTTTTGACATCGTACATCAAACATCGTACTTCGTACCTAGAAATCATTTTCTCTTCTTTCTCTTTTTTTCGTAATAAATAATCTCTGTTTTATCGAGCAGGCTTATAAATTCATTTTGTAAATAGTCATCTTTTAAAGCTGAGCTAATAGCAATATTTTTTATATCACTCCAATCTGTTTCTAAAGGAAAAAATTTCGATTCCCGTAACTTTAGTCCAAACATACATATCGCAGATGCGAACTGGAGATCCTTGCGAAGATCTTTAAACGAAATAAAATTATTCCGGCAAATATACCTTGTCCTTTTTTCAGAGGTATCCTGTGGTAATTTATAATGCAAAGTAACATGAGCAATCGCCAGGGAAGCGTCATGTAAGGTGTCATTTGTTTTGGGAATAATTTCAAAAATGGCTGTATTGCCCGTACCGGCGCCTATTTCGCCACCTTCAAGCTCGTCACTTTTTTCGGCAAGCACCGTCCTTTTGTTATCATAACCTATCAAGCGGTATTCTTTCACCAGCATGGGGTTAAATTGAACAGTCAAATACACATCATTTGCTATGGCATATAATGTTTGACTCAATTCAGTAACCAATATTTTTTCAGCTTCCCTTACATCATCTATATAGGCAAAATTGCCATTGCCTTTTTTTGCAAGCACTTCAATCTTTGAGTCTTTATAATTACCCATGCCTACGCCAAGACAGGTAAGATATACACCGGACTGTCTTTCCTTTGTGATCAGTTCTTCCAATTGCTTTTCTGTATTTAGCCCTACATTGAAATCTCCGTCGGTAGCAAGTATTATGCGGTTATTACCGCCCCTGATAAATGTACTTTCAGCCAGCGTGTAAGCGGTACGTATAGCGGCTTCACCAGGGGTATCGCCCGATGCTGTAAGTTGTTCAATGGCTTTTGATATTTTTTCTTTTTCAGCGCCACTCGTTGGTTGCAGCCAAATACCAACAGTTCCTCCATACACTACAATTGAAACGGTGTCAATGGCTCTTAAATTTTTTACAAGCAGTTGAAAAGATTCTTTGAGAAGCGGCAACCTGTTTGGTAAATCCATACTGCCCGATACATCAATCAGGAATACAAAATTTGATGGAGGAACCCTGGCTAAATTTAATTTTTTTCCGGATAGATTCAAGAACAGCAACCTGTTATCTTTATTCCATGGGCAATCTGTTAACTGGGATTCAATTCTAAAAACATTATTGGAGTCGGGCTCTTTATAATTGAAATTAAAATAGTTGAGCATTTCATCAATTCTCACAGCATCTGGCGGCACTTTAGTATCCTGGTTTATAAATCTGCGGATGTTACTATAAGATGCTTTGTCTATACGCATTGCAAAGCCTGTAGTGTTATTAATGTTACTTTTTATAAAATCATTTTCTACAAGGTTGCTATAGCTTTCATCCCTGAAAAAAGCTGTGGGATAAATATTGCCCTCAGAGCCCGTGGTAATTGAAACGAGCTTAGGTTTTTTAATGCTTACGTTTGTTGAAAGCATTTTTAATATTACTTCCTGGTAAACATCACTCTTTATTTTTAAGAGTTTTGTTTCATAGCCATCCGAGCTTATAATTAGCGAATCATATAATGATGATGATGGAATACCAAACCCGCCGGTGATTCCGCTGTAAAATATCTGGCGGGTTGAAGGCATATAAATTTTTACATTTTGTAAAGGCTGATTTTTCTCATCTTTTATTTCGCCGCGTATATAATACTGGCCGGATGCCTGCATAAGCGCAGTCAATAAGCAAATCGTAAAAAAAGCTTTTTGCAAGAGGAGTTTATTTTGAAAGATAAAGTCTTATTATTAAAGACAAAAGTTAACAGAATAACATTTATGATAAGCTTATATCAATTGATAGATTTCTTTTATATTTCGTCCAAGGCCGTCGTAATCAAGGCCATAGCCGAGAACAAA
>JBBPZF010000971.1:0-10651 GCA_038199105.1 Chitinophagales bacterium
AGTCAACATTATTTGTGGCAGTAGATGAGGAGGAACTACTTACCATCACTGTAACGGGTGCTGATGCTGGCGATGATAAATATAGTTTCACTGGCACGACGGTAGTAAGCGGGTTGCAAGGATCAACAGTACCGCCATTTTCATTTATAGATGTTCCGCTTTTTTCAAAATAAACGGAGGGCAACGCAGAATTGGTGAGAGTAGTGGTAAACAAGCCCCTTCCGTGTGTCGCCGCTAAAATGGTATTATCAGAGGTCCGCACTTTTAGCATATCTACCCGTGTATTAGCAAGGCCCGGGTTCGTCGGCGACCATAAAGTTGCACTTCCATTTAAATTGTCCGTACTCCAAACTCCCAGTTCTGTTGCAAGTAATGCCTGGTCATAATTCAATGGATTAAAAACAACCCATCTCACCGGCATATCCGGAAGGTTGCCTTCATCATTTATCCAATTGCTGCCTCCGTTGATGGACTCCCAAACGCTTGTTACTCCATAGTTCGAATAGGTAACAAGAATATGATTTTCGTTGCCTGGTTCAACTGCAATTCCGGAAACCGAGCCAGTACCGGTTTTCATAATGGTGCCAGTCGCCACACCGGAAATAGCTGAATTAGCGTTATTGACATACACCACGCTTCCATTGGCCAGGCCAAAATATACCCTGTTACTCACATTTGGCGAAATATATACATTAGTAACTCTTGCCCCATTAAAATTTGATATGGAAATACCGGAGTTAGTTGTTCCGGTAGTAAACCATCTGCCGTAAGATCCACCGGCTCCTGTGCTCACATTAGTATAATCGCCATACAATATTTTACTTGCATCGTCATAGGCAGTGGGGTTGATAAATGATCCATGATTTTGATCATTTATTATTCTTGAAAAAGATCCCCCGGAATTGGTAGAGCGATAATAAACATTATACACATAAGAGGTAAATTGATTCGCGGGAGACAACTGATCTATGTGGCAGAATGCTCCATCGCCCCCGCTTGCCTGTGCAGTATTTTGAACACCGGCCACTGTTCCCGGAAATTGTTGCGAGCCATTATCCTGCGCACCTGCCAAAAAGTAGTTTGAACCTGCTGTTGGATCCATTGCCCCTGAATATGTTTGCGTAACATTATAGCCTGAATTTTTATTTGTAAAGTCAGGCTTTGAGCTTGTGGAATTTACATTGGTTGTATAAAAAATTCCACCGTCAGTTCCCCAAATTGCTTTGGTTGAACTGCCGGGTACAAATAAAATAATATGCTGATCAGCGTGTACAATCACGTTAAAGGCTGGCGCACCAGATAAAGACCAGGTAGTTACCTGGTTCCAGGTAATACCGCCGTTTGTAGAACGCAAACCATCCACTCCGCCAATGATTACTGTATTGGGAACATTGGGATCTACCGCGGCGGCAAGATCGTACCAGGCCTGGCCTCTTGTAAAAATGGAATTACTTCCCTGGTCAATAATCCTGGGAACTGTACAGGTTATCCAGTTTAAGCCACCATCATCTGTGCGATATATGGCATCTACATCGTCTCCCCCTACCTGTTGGCAAAGTACATATACCCTGTTGGCATCAGAAGGAGCGGTGGCTAATTTCAATCTTTGATGGCTTCCCGGCACGGAGATATTTGCCCAGTTACCCGGCGAACCTTGTTGTGCGTTTGTTGACTTAAATACATTGCCGAGAAAGTTAGAAGTATATATATCGCCATTTGCGGCAAGCTGCACGTCGCTCATCCCGCCGATAAGAACAGTGGTCCATGTATTACCTCCATCGGCCGATTTTAAAAGCCCGGAACCGGTGGCAGCAAAAATTGCATACGGTGTGACGATTAAATTTTGAATAAAACTAAATTGAGAACTGGCCGTTGAAGCAAGATGATTCCATGTAGTTCCTCCATCAGTACTTTTCCAGATTCCTAATCCTCTAAGTGCATCAATATTACCCCAGATTTCACCAGTGCCAAAATACATAATTGACGGGTTTGCCTGGTCCTGGACTATACATGAAATCGCTATGTTATCTAATACATCTGTAACTTTTATCCAGACCGGATTTGCGTTGCCGAGATTTGAGCATTTCCATATTCCACCAGATACGCCACCTGCAAAAATGGTATTATTTGTTGCATCATTTTTATCAAACAAGATGGCACGTGTTCTTCCGCCAACGTTCAATGGCCCTTGCTCCTGCCAGCTAATCCCCGATATTGCATTCGTCTTATTTGAAAAAAATTGTTTCACTTCCTGGTCGGCAGCTAACAACCGCTCCCTCGGAACTGTGTTTGTAGCAGGATCTTTTGTTTTTTCAAACTCTTGCAAAAATTCTTCCCTGATAGTAAGGGAAAGATTTTCTTTTTCTTCCGTTTCTTCATCACCTGCTTTTTTTGAATTCACATTGCAGGAAATAAAAAGGCATAATAACAGCCCTGAAATTGTTATAGAAGAACTGATAGATTGGTAAATGTTTTTCATAATAGAAATATTGGAAGAAGAAAAATGTAAGAATCTGTCATCGGAGATAAAACTAAATAAGTTCTGAAAGATTAACAGAGCGAGGATTTTCTACAGCACATTTCCGAGGCGAGTTCTCAATTCGATATTAAAGAACGGCCTTTTTTTGTAAAATAAAATAATTTTTGGTCAACCAAACCTATTCGAATAATTCTTGCTGGGCAGACTGATTTTCAGCATTAGCCCATTCCATTTGATCGCTTTTTGAATAGTCGGTCAGCTTATTTCCAATCGCACGCCACCCCATTACATCCACAACTTTATTCAGCTTTATTTTGGCTTTACGTACCTGCGAGCCGCGCCCACTTTGCATTGCGAGCACGGGTTCCGCCTGGGTAGTTACTTTCAAAAGACGGTTGCCGTCTCCTTCTTTTATAAAAAAAAATTTAGAATTCAGCGTGTTAGTTTCAATTTTAAATCGCTTCACATTGTATTGCAATTTTTCATTATCAAGATATACAGCTGTTATTATTTTCTCAGCATCATACTTTTCAATAAGCGCAATAGTATCAGTATCAAAACGCTGCGTGACCTCCTGTCCAATTATTTCATAATTGCCATCATTATAAATAACGAGTATCTTATCGTCGCCATCGAAGTTGCCAAGCAACCTGCCATTTTCTTCTATATTTAGCCTTCCAAAAGTTTCATCAAACCAAAGTTTGCGTTTGTCAAGAGTGGACTTTCCTTTCTCAAGAAGACGAATACTTTTTATCGGGTATTTTGTTACCTGGTTACCTATGCTGCCGCGGCTTCTTATATCCATTGTTTCAAACTCAAAATCCAACTCTTTATTGCGGGCACTGCATCCGGGTGTAAGTATTATGCGAACTGATTCTGCTTCGCCATTAGGGTTTACAGTAAAGTAATGCACTTTACCTTTCTCATCTCCTTTGGTGAGATCATATTCTTTATCCCGGGTAACACCCGTTACATTAAACCTCTTAGCATAACTTATTCCTTTTTTTCCTTCAGCATAGATCATATTATAAGTCGTACGCTCATCGTTCTTTTTAAAAACGGCCACATGAATAATGTCTTTGCCAATAAAAACTTTGTCAGCAACTTTCACCACTTTCATTTTGCCGCCTTTGGTAAAAGCGATCACGTCATCAAGGTCGCTGCAATCATCTACGAATTCATCTTTCTTTAATCCTGTCCCAATAAAGCCTTCAGACCTGTTTACATAAATCTTGCTATTGGCAATTGCCACATTTTTAGCCTGGATAATATCGAATAATTTAATTTCCGTTTTTCTTTCGCGGCCATTGCCATACTTTTTTAGCAGCTCTGTATAATAGGCAATTGCATATTCAGTAAGATTTTCCAGGTGATCATTTACCTGTTTTATTTCTGACTGCAGGTTACGTATTTGTTCGTTCAGGTCATCAATGTCAAGTTTGTAAATTCTGCGTACAGGCTTCTCTGTTAGTTTTAAAATATCTTCTCTTGTTACTTCTCTTTTTAATTGCTTAATGAAGGGAACAAAGGCTTTATCAATAGCTATGATCACCTTCTCCCATGTTTCATATTTTTTCTCCAGCTCTTTATAAATTTTTTCTTCAAAAAAGATTTTTTCAAGAGAAGTATAATGCAGTTTTTCTTGTAGCTCTTTCAGTTTTATTTCCAGTTCCTTTTTAAGTAACTCACGGGTATGGTCAGCCGAAATTCTAAGCAATTCGGCTACTCCCGGAAATTCAGGCTTCTGTCCATTGATCACGCAGGCATTTGGTGAAATGGAAATTTCACAATCGGTAAAAGCATATAAAGCATCAATTGTTATATCGGGCGAAATGCCCGGCGCAAGCTCAACGCTTATCTCCACCTCTGCCGCAGTATTATCCGTTACCTTTTTTACTTTGATTTTGCCGCTGTCGTTTGCCTTTATGATGCTGTCAATTAATTGAGTGGTTGTTGAGCCGTAGGGCACATCCTTAATGATTAATGTCTTCTTATCAAGCTCTTCTATTTTTGCACGTACTCTTATTTTTCCACCGCGAATGCCATCATTATAGTTGCCTACATCTATAGCGCCACCTGTTATAAAATCAGGATAAAGCTCAAACTTTTTATTCTTGTAATATTTAATTGATGCTTCTATTAACTCGCAAAAATTATGAGGTAAAATTTTTGTCGCCAATCCTACGGCAATCCCTTCTGCGCCTTGCGCAAGCAACAAGGGAAATTTCATTGGCAGAGTAACGGGTTCGTTTTTTCTGCCATCATAGCTAAGTTGCCAGTTAGTAGTTTTGTTATTAAAGGCAACTTCAAGCGCGAATTTGCTTGGGCGGGCCTCAATATACCGTGGCGCCGCCGCATCATCGCCGGTACGTATATCACCCCAGTTACCTTGTGTTTCAATAAGGAGTTCTTTTTGCCCAAGATTTACCAATGCATCACCAATGCTTGCATCGCCATGCGGATGGTATTGCATGCTTTGCCCGATAATATTGGCTACTTTATTAAAACGGCCATCATCCATCTCTTTCATCGCATGAAGAATGCGGCGCTGCACCGGTTTTAAGCCATCTTCCACTGCAGGCACAGCCCGTTCAAGTATTACATAGCTAGCATAATCAAGGAACCACGTTTTGTATTGACCAGATAAACCGGCATCACTATGGCTATACTCTTCCTTTATATTTTTACCCATAAAATAAAAAATTCGATAGAAATTCCTGGTGTCATTTGCATTTTTACAAGAGATATCAAGGATTGAAAAAACAGGTTCTTCGGTTTATTTAGTGGATTAGTTAAATTTGAAATCATTCCCAAGCATATAAATCATGTTTATAAAATTATTCAAATTTCTGAATCCTCTTGCCCTTGATTTTGTTAACTGCACTATGCTGTTAATCCCTTCTGCTACTGCATTGGATAAAGTGGTTTTCATGGAATTAACCACGCCTTTGTAATTATTATTAATTGTATTTATGAATGTTTTTATTGGCTCAAGATAGGTTTGCTTCGCCTTCTCTATCCACACTTCTAAAAGGGCGACCACTGCTCTTGGCTGTATACTCCACAATTGGTCAAATCCTGCTTTTAAGGAGTAGGCTTTTACAGTATTTGTATTGCATTCCTGCATAAACTCTTTGAGCATTTTTTTTTCTATTTCATTTAAATCCCATTCATTTTTTAACCATAAATACTTTGTCTTCTTTAATTTTTCAACATGGCCTACTTCAGATTTTCTTACTTTATCTATTGCTTTGTTCAATCCCATTTTTATATGAAACCTGTCGAATATTATCTCGCTGTGAGAAAAATATTGTTGGCAGCCAGCCTTATAGCTTTTACTCATGTCCATAATAAATTGCTCAATATTATTGGGGTCTCCCATGTGTTCAAATAGCTGCTCATAAAGCATTCCAAAGGTTTCTTGCTTTCTCCCATCCGTTACAAATGCTACATCTCCACTTTCTGCATCACTAAATATCGTAACGTAATTATGCCCTCGCTTTGTTGCTGTTTCGTCTACACATATTTTTTTTAATCTGGAAAAATCTAATTGGTTAGCTTTTGCTTTTTCTATTTGATAATTAAAAATACTCCACATGGTTGTATCTATTTCACCTAAGTGCTTTGCTACTGCGCTCATACTCATTTCTGCACAAAGTTTCATTACCTGTTGCTCAAACAAATGCGTAAAGTGTATCGTAGTTCTCCCCCAGGGTATTTTATCTATTACCAATACTTTGTGTTTATCGCATCGTATTCTTGGTATTTTTAATGTTCAAATAGCAACGATAATTTATTATGTCTAAATGGCGCCATACCCGATATGTGCTATCATGTACCTTACAATCTTGCTCACAATTCGGGCATTTAAATGTTGTCCCTTTATCATAGTCAATATAAACATTTACACTCCTTGTGCCTTTATGTACATCCAACTCTCTTATATACCAAGGCTTTTGTATTTCTAATATTGACGATAAAGCTTTATCAAATTCCATCTCTTTTTAGGCCAAAAATATGAATCTGTTTTTTTGATTCCACTAACTTTACCGAAGAACCAACTTATGCTATTCATCTGCAAATTAACGCTTCACATCAATCAACTACCTTTAGTTATTTAGTTATCAGGCTTGTTGTTTGCCCTAAATTTCTAATACCTTCCCGTCGTGCCTGCTAATAAAAATATATACAAAAGAAAACAAGCATAATTGAGTGAAAATTATATAGAACTAAAATTCAAAAAATCTGTTAAACTGTATCAGTCTTATACTTAATTAATATCAAAATATCCTCCGTTTTTTCTTTATCAATTCCATTGTTACCGGCATCAATTTTCCATTTAATAAAAGGTGATCCCGTTAAAGTCACAGAGCCGGCCTTGATTATATCATTTCCGGAAGCAGCATCATTTGATGGAATATCATCTTCACTATGCCATGTTACATTATTAACCTGATTAATTTTCATTACTGTAGGAATAGTAACAGCCATGCCTTTTCGTGGTTTCAGATAAACTTTTGTATCAGTTATAGAAAGCGTTTTGTCTACCAGAAAATATGGGAAATAATCACTTGTCAAATCAAATTCAATATTCTGTGCCACACTGTTTAAAAACTTGTGGAATCCATCAGGGAATTCATATTTTAAGCTAATTATTGTAAACAGTCCATTTGTTTCGGAGTAGGCTTCGAATGCATCAAGCACTTTTTGTTCACCAGCTTCCCGGTCACCTTCCGTTGAAATATAACTTACATGCATGATCACATCGGAAATACTGTTGTAGTTAAATAACCTGATCTTTGTTGGTAGACTTAATTCCCATTTACTTATAGCTCCTGCATATTCAAATGGAAGATAACGTTCATCCCTGAAATTAAATTCGAAAGTTCCTGAATCATTTATTGCTGAGCTTGTAGTAATGGAGGAATTTTTAGCGATATCATTTACTGTTAATGCTTCATCAGTTTCATTTACTCTTAGATTGCTTTCCTTTAAGCGCAGCTTTGCGCTAACGTTAGTGTATGGCCCCGCAATAGATGGAATTGAAATCCTTACTCCCCTGATAAGACGCCTGTATTGTCCGGGGTAAAGGATGTCAAATGCGATCTCAGGAATGTTTATGTCGCATTTTCCTGTTTGTTTCAGATTAAGTAATGCACCGGGGTCAAGAGTTAACAATGAAAAATGCTGTGTTATTTCAGGGCATCGTTTGTATTTATCCATATAATTCCGTTCCATCCTGTTTAGCTGTAGCATAAGCCTTTCGCCTGAGAGTAAGCCGACACGGTCATTTTGCCAATTATCATTCTCGATGAATGTTGAATCATCATAGGTTTCAAAACGATAACATTTTTCTGCAAGTTTGGCCATATCGAGTGCCATACTGAAACTCAACCTGTGTAAACGGTTCAATGATGTTGCCATATAATTGTACAGGCCAAGGCTTGTAAATTTATCCTGCAGGAATTCATGTACTTCATCTGAATGTTCAATCGTTTTTTCATGGATATCTAGATCACGTTGTGCAATTTTGATCTTTAAATCTGCTGACAGCAATTGTTCAGTTGCTTGCCTAAATTCTTGCTTTGCAGTTAATAGTTGGAAATTCCATTCTTCTTTGCGACGGGTGAATCCAGCTTCCAAACCTGCGGAGGAGGATATTGAATCTAAAACGGAACCAATGCTTGACGACCATTCAGCAAAAGCATTAAAATTTGCCCCTAACTGATGTCCACCATATGTCAGTGCAAATGGGCTTCCCAACTGTGGAAGCAGGTATGCTAAGCCTGCATGAAGATGAAGTACACCTTCCGAAATTTTCAAGGCTGTAGCTGCGTGGCGTGTTACCTGTTGTGTTTTTTCACTAGCGGTTAGTCCTTTTTCAATTAATCCCCGGTAATATCCAATTCTGTTCTCAATATTTGTTATATTTTCCTCAGACGAATTATATTGTTTTTGAGCATCTTCTACCTGTTTGCTTTTTATATCACTGGTTAGTCTTAGAATATTTCTTTCGTGTACACTTCTCAGTAATGTTAGTTCTTCGCCAACCTTTTTTTCCAGTGCTGTTAAAAGTTCAGATCCCAACCCCTGTAAGTTTTGTGCAAATTGTTTTGCTTTTTCAAGCATGTAAACGAACCGGTAATTTGGAAGGTTTGTAATGCCTGTTCCTCCTGCTAATATTTCTTCGAGGCTTAAGCCGGCAGCTTTTGCTCTTACTAATAACATTGGATCAATTGGTGGCTGGTACAACGCAAGGCTTCTCCTGATGCCACTTATATTCATACAATTGCGGATTTTGAATAACCTGTCTTCAACACGGTTCCAATATTCCAGCTGGTTTTCATTCACCGGCACACAAAAGGCGAGTTTACTTTTTGTGATCAGGTCTGTTGCAGGCAATTTGGTTGGCCCATAACCATAAACAGTAATATTGCCCAGTTTAATAATGTCGCCGTATATTTTTGATTTTTCAACAGATGGTTTGTAATTGAGTTTTTTTACCTCCGAATATTTTGCTACCCTAGGTGAAGGCACATCAAACACGGGTAATGGACCCGGGGTAGGAATGGTGGGATCTTCAAGCTTGAGATCAGCATAATATGTTGCATTAGAAAAATTAGCCCAATCAGAAAATGTATTTGGGGTAGCATTTGTATCGCCAAGTTCCTCTAACAATTGTGAAACAAATTTTGTACGTTCTAAAACATCCCTGTCATTCATATTTATTCTTTGAACACTGCCATAAACATTTTCAAGATTAATCAGAAATTCTGAACCGTCGTTGTTACTGGCACTGATCTTTTCAAAATTGATTTTGTCATCATCTTCCGTTTTGCATTTGCCTGTCCTTTCAGGCCTTTTGCCCAGTATATCCTGCGCCAGTTGATATAGCATATCTGCTTCAACAATGCTTTCCTGTGTGTCTTGCGTAAAAAGATAATCTCCCCAATCCAGTAAATTACCAATATACTTCATCACTACAGATTTCTGGTAAGCGCTTATGCGTAAACGTGCAATGGCATGCGGATCAAACGGATCGTTTTTGTATATGGCGATGGTAGCTTCATTTGAAAGAATGTCTTTCAACCTTGTTATATCAAGATTTCTAAATTCCCGGAACTGCCAGTAATGTTCGGCAGGTTTTGTCATATCAGGTTTTTCGGAAGAAGTTGGATTAAATATTCTTTCATACCACCATTTGGCTCCTTTAAAATCTTGGTTTGCGTTTAAATGATTGGCTATCAAGAAAGGAATATGAAAGAACATCTCCCAATAATAGGTTCCATAAGCGCCATTAAAATTAAGACGTTGCCCGGAAGTATTACTTAGCTTTTGTGTTTGCAAAGAAAGAAAATTCTCCAGCCCTTTTTCCCAGAGTGTAATATTCAATGTATCGGAAAGAATAGTACTTAGTTGAGTAAGATTACGAACTTCACCGGTATTTATACTCAAATATGCTGCTCCTGGAATAAATTGTTCTACTAATTTGTCGCCCTTTATGAAATCAATTGTACCATCCTCTATATAATGTGAATAGCGATCATTTGCAAAAGCTAATGCGTACTCCTGGGAAAAAAGGTTTTCTCCAATTGGATAGTATGGAGAATCAAAAGCTAAATCGGGATCATTTATGTATTTATATAAATCCTGTACATAGTTTACTATGCTTATATTTTCCGGCAATTCAGATATGAGCTCAACATTAACAGTCCGCTACGCTTGGGAATATTATATGTAAGTATTTTAAAACTCCACGCAGCCGTAGTTGCACTAATTATTGTTAAGCTGATAGTTATCCAACTTCCAATTGATATATTCCTGACTTCGCCAAACTTGCCGTTCGTTACAATGAAATTTTCTGAAGGAATAGTAATTGATATGGATATGCCAGAATATGAATATTGCTGATAGTAAGTAAATTTTTCTATATGCTCCTTCGTTTTATAAATTACTTTATCTATATTTTTCCCAGGAGTAAAAATGTGTTTTATATTCAGTTTTTCGGGAATTTCTGTTTTTGATACATAGGGTTTTCTGAATACTTCCAATGCGTACTGCTCAGTAAATACATCTTTTTTCTCCTCACTCGTGTCGCTATCTTTTTCTATGCGTTCTCGTATTTCAGTATAGGAAGCTTCTGCCTGCCCCAAATACAATCTTTGTGGTGAA
>JBBPZF010000972.1:0-4198 GCA_038199105.1 Chitinophagales bacterium
GCCATCATTACCTCCTAACTCAAGAACAAACACATCAACAGGCTGTCGCAATATCCAATCAATACGGCCGTTTCCACCTGCGGAAGTTTCACCACTCACTCCTGCATTTATCACTTTATAATTAAGCTTAAGCGAGTCAATTGTGTTTTGTATCAATACCGGATAGGCTTCCGTAGGATCCACTCCGTAGCCTGCAGTAAGGCTATTACCAAAAAAGACAATTGTTTTTTGTTTTGCCGTAGTGTCTGCAACCAAACTTTTTTTCTCTTCCTGTACAGCAGCGTCTTTCGGATTATTATTGGTGCAGCTCACTAACAAGATCAATAAAAAAATGTAAAACGCGTAATATGATTTGTTCATTAAATAGTTTGTAAAATTTATGTAAGACTGTTTTTAAAATAAGAATTCAGGTAATTTTATCCATATTGCTTTTATGGGTAAAAATATCTTATAAAATTATGCCAGTTATCTTTCACAGGACTCTGCATTTAAAATGAAAATATGGACACTATTCTTAATCTTCAGGAAGTAAGTAAGATATATAAAAGCGGCAGCAGAGAACTCACCGTACTGGATAAGGTAAGTTTTTCAGTTGAGGCAGGTTCTACCATGTCAATCATTGGGCCATCGGGCAGTGGTAAAACAACTTTGCTGGGTTTATGTGCCGGCCTCGACAGGGCCTCATCAGGAAGCGTATCATTACAAAATACGCACCTCGAAAATTTAAATGAGGATCAACTTGCAGCCATTAGAAATAAATATGTGGGTTTTATTTTTCAGAATTTTCAATTGATGCCGACACTTACTGCCGTTGAAAATGTAATGGTGCCACTTGAACTCCGCGGTGAAAAAAAAGCGCGGGCAAGGTCCATGGAACTTCTTGATAAGGTAGGCCTCGCAGACCGCAGCCATCATTATCCTGCCCAATTGAGTGGCGGGGAACAACAACGTGTATCCATCGCAAGGGCCTTTTCTAATAAACCATTGATTTTATTTGCCGATGAGCCTACCGGCAATCTTGATGCAGAAACAGGGGCCATCATAGAGCGGCTTATTTTTGATCTGAATACGGAGGCTGGTACGACACTGATTCTGGTAACACACAATGCGGAACTCGCGGGGAAAACACAGCGCATCGTTCAACTGAAAGGTGGTAAAGTTGTTGCTGATAAACTAACCTTTGCTGTTGCATAGCGGTATAGCTTACACGATCACGCTGCCATTTAAGCCCTGACGTGTTTTCGTATGAAAGAATAGACAGGATAGTATAAATAAAAATCCAAAAATAGGCCTGTGATCAAGCTTAATTTTTGGATTCAAAAAATTTAATTACTGAGGAATTATCAGGCCTTTGTGGGCGCTTTTTCAGCTACTACTTTTCCCTTGTAATATAACTTTCCCTCGCTTACGTGTGCACGGTGGCGTACATGCGTTTCGCCCGTGGTGCTATCAACGCTTAGCGTAGGAGCATCTGCTGTATAGTGCGTTCTTCTTTTAGCACTTCTTTGCTGACTGTGTCTCCGTTTTGGATTTGGCATAACCTTAAATTAAAATATAAATTAATTGTTGTTTTTCTTAAATTTTTCCAACCCCTGTTGTAGGGGATGATTATTTTCTATTACTCCTGATTCCATCTTTTTAAGCATGGATAATATTTCTTTGTTGCATTGTGGCCCTCCCATCTCTGCTTCGCTGCACATGCGTTGCATTGGAATGCTAAGCGATACGAATTCATATATCCAATCTGCCACGTTTATGTGACTTTCTGTACGCGAAATATAAAATATATCCGGGTCTTCTTCATTGGCATTCATCTCGTCCGGATTCTCTACCTGCTTCACTACCATGTTGAACTCGTCCCAAAGATCCATTGGGAGTGTATTGCCGCAGCGGTCACATATTACATTCACACTTCCGCCTACTTCAAACTTCAACATCATAAATGATGTGTTCTTTTCCAGGCTAAGTTTTATGCTTGCTTCGCAGTTCGTGAAATCGGCCTGCGTATAATTTGCAAAGAACTTTTCATCCGCCCGGTAATTAAATTCATGAATACCAGGCTTTAAACTTACAAATGCTATCTCGTGCTCACGCCTGTTTCCCATGACTTGAATTTAAAGGGGGGCAAAGGTAAGGGAAAACAGTTAATTTTTTAAATAAAGAAGGTTTAAAAGTTTGCTTACGCGCCAAAGAATCAACTTGACGGCCTATGTTTGCTTTTATTTTTTTATAGTAAAAGCTTTTCGGGCGTTGCAAAGATATTTCAAACATGAAAATCACTGGTTATTTCAAAAGAACAAAATGGTTTTGGGTAATATTGTTTCTTTTGATTTTGGTAATAAAGTTATTGGCCCTGAATTCATCTTATGTTGAAAAATTTTACACCGGTTATTTTTATCCTTTTATATCAATTATTCTTCGCTTCCTCTTTGGATGGATTCCGTTTAGCATTGGGGATATATGCTATTTTGTAGCAGGCTGCTTGCTTTTATATTTATTGATAAGAAACATATCATTATTATTTAGAAAAAAGCTAACAGGCAAAATTGTTTTAAAAAAGATGACCAGGATCCTGGTTGTGCTGGTGATTATTTATATAAGCTTCAACATTCTGTGGGGATTAAATTATGACAGGGCAGGGGTGGCTGCCCAATTAAATCTTTCCGACGGAGATTATGATACGGCAGATGTAATTTTATTACAGGAAATGCTTTTAAAAAAAGTGAATGAAAGTAAGGAAGCTCTCATCCATCACGCAAATATTTATCCAACAAAAAATGATCTCTTCAAGAGAGCGGAACACGCTTATGATAAGGCATCAAAAATTTACCCTTTTATTCAATATAAAAGCCCTTCTGTAAAATCATCGCTCTATGGCTCATGGGGAAATTATCTTGGCTTCACAGGATATTACAATCCCTTCAGCGGCGAAGCGCAGGTAAATACAACCGTTCCAAAGTTTCTGTTGCCGTACATTTCCACACACGAGATGGCCCACCAGCTTGGGTATGCGAAGGAAGATGAAGCAAATTTTGTTGGTTACCTGGCAGCAGCGAATTCAGGAGATACTTTATTTTGCTATTCAACTTACCTGGATGTATTCGTGTATGCAAACAGGGAAGTATATTATTTTGATTCAGTTTTAGCTAAGACGGCAATGGTAAAATTAGATACTGCGGTAAAAGAAGATTTAATTGAGTGGAGAAAATTTAATCTTGCACACACCAGTTTTATTGAGCCTGTAATAACGTGGCTATATGGAAATTATTTAAAAGCAAATCAACAACCCAAAGGCATGCGCAGCTACAACGAAGTAACAAGAATGCTTATCGCTTATTACAAAAGGTATGGGAGGTTGTAAAGTGAAAGTGAAATGCAACAAACAAATTTTAAACAAAAAAGCCTTTTGAATAATTCAAAAAGCTTTTGATAAAAATTTTTACACACCCCCAAAGATTATCTTCCTTGTCTTACGGGAATCCTTTTCCTGCCTTCGCTACGAGGTTTTTCAGATCCACCACCATCTGCTTCATTCATTCTTATCTGGCGGCCGTTATAGTTTTGCCCATCCATACTCTTGATCATTTTTGATGCAGCAGATTTATCTATCTCAACCCATGAATTCATTTCACGTAAATCTATTCTGCCAAGTACTTCTTTTTTAAGATTGCTTTCATCTAAAATGAACTGTAAAAAGCTGGCTTTGTAAAAACCGTCTTTAGTACCAAGGTTTACAAATAATCTTGTAAAGCCATTGTCCCTGTTATACGATGGCCTTTCTCTATCTCTTCCGGAACCTTGCTGCCGGTTGCCATCAAAATCACTACGCCGTTCTTTGAAGTTTTGCCTTGCATTCAGGTCATCAGCATTTTCGTAATATTTTAAGAAATGGTCAAACTCAAGTGCCGCTACTCTTTTTAATACATCTTCTTTACTTATGTCTGCAAATTTTTCCTGGAGGTCCGGCATATAGGTTTCGTAGTCTCCGTGCGATGTGTCTACCTGTATAAGCTTATCCATAAAATGGAAAAACTGTTTACGACAGACCTCGCGTCCGGTAGGTATATCCAACCTGTGAAACTGCGCATTGGTCATTTTTTCCAACTGTTTTATTTTGTATAGTTCACGGCCATGGCAAATGGAAATACATATACCGCTTTTGCCGGCACGGGCTGTACGTCCGCTGCGATGCGTATAA
>JBBPZF010000973.1:0-2699 GCA_038199105.1 Chitinophagales bacterium
AAATGAAGGGATTGTTTTTTCAGAAATATTTATTGATCGCTCATTTCCTCATGAGAATAAACTTACCAGGAAACCGGGTATAGGAATGCTTACTGAATACATGAATGCAGAGCAGTATAATATGAAGAGTTCATTTGTAATAGGCGACAGGTTAACGGATGTAAAGCTTGCTGAAAACCTTGGCTGTAAAGCGTTCTGGCTTAATAACCACGATAATCTTGGCAACCATGAACTGGAAGCTACTGCCGAAACGTTTAGAGATACTATCGCTTTGGAAACACAAAGTTGGGAAAGTATTTATGAATATTTGTGCGAGCCTCCGCGTACGGTTTCACACGTGCGAAATACAAATGAAACAAAAATTGAGGTAACTATTAATCTCGATGGCAACGGGCAATCAATAATTGAAACCGGCCTGGGCTTTTTTGATCACATGCTGGACCAGGTCGCAAAGCATTCCGGAATGAACATTACTATTAGCTGCAAAGGTGACCTGAACATTGATGAACACCATACGATTGAAGATGTGGCGATTACCTTTGGTGAAGCTTTATTGACTGTACTTGGCGATAAAAGAGGAATTGAAAGATATGGTTATATGTTGCCGATGGATGACTGCCTGGCACAGACTGCCATTGACTTTGGCGGCAGAAGCTGGCTGGTATGGGATACAGAATTTAAACGCGAAAAAATTGGTGAGATGCCAACCGAAATGTTTTACCACTTTTTTAAATCGTTTAGTGATGCATCAAAATCTAATTTGAATATAAAGGCAGAAGGGACAAATGAACATCATAAGATTGAGGCTATTTTTAAAGCTTTTGCGAGAGCTATGAAAATGGCGATTAAAAGAGATCCTAAAAATAAAAGCCTTCCTACTACAAAGGGAGTGTTATGAAAGTAGCCATCATAAAATATAACGCAGGAAATGTACAAAGTGTTTTATATGCTTTACAACGGTTAGGCATAGCCGCTGTTGTTACTGATAACCACGAAGAAATAGCGGCAGCAGACAAAGTAATTTTTCCCGGCGTTGGTAACGCGGGTTCAGCGATGGAGTATTTAAAAAAATCCCGTCTTAATGAATTGATTATTTCATTGAAACAACCGGTATTAGGAATTTGCCTCGGCCTGCAGCTTTTGTGCCGCCACAGTGAAGAAGAAGATACAGAATGCCTTGGCATTTTTGATGTGCCGGTAAAAAAGTTTCCTGCTGATATTAAAGATGAAAAATCTTCTTTGTACAAAATCCCGCACATGGGCTGGAACAATATTTACAATCTTTCTTCTCTACTTTTTAAAGGAATAAAAGAAGATTCTTTTGTTTATCATGTGCACAGTTATTACGCGGCGCTTTCTGCTGAAACTATTGCTACTACTGATTATATTCTTCCTTACAGTTCGGCTATTCATAAAAATAATTTCTATGGCGTTCAGTTTCATGCAGAAAAATCAGCAGACACAGGAACCGAAGTATTATCAAATTTTTTAAAGATCGTTTAATGGATTTAATACCTGCCATAGATTTGATTGAAGGAAAAGTAGTCCGCCTTTCAAAGGGCGATTATTCTAAAAAAACGATTTATAGTAACAGCCCCTTAGAAGTAGCTAAAAAATTTGAAGATGCCGGGATTAAGCGGCTGCACATTGTGGACCTTGATGGCGCTGCCGGCGCCGAAGTCAGAAACTTTAAAACGCTTGAAAATATCGCAAGCGGCACGCAGTTAATTATAGATTTCGGGGGCGGTCTAAAAACTACTGAAGATGTCGCGGCGGTTTTAAACACCGGTGCAGCTATGGTAAACATTGGAAGTGTGATAGTAAAAAATCCTTCTTTATTTAAGCAATGGGTCGAAATTTTCGGCGCTGAAAAATTTCTTCCCGGTGCAGATGTACTGGATATGAAAATAAAAATTAATGGTTGGAAAGAAGAGACTGATATTGGGCTTTTTGATTTTATACAAAGCCTGCTTGATCTTCAATTAAACAATATTTTTTGTACAGATATTTCGAAAGATGGAATGATGCAAGGGCCGGCCACAGAACTCTACGAGTCAATTTTACAAAAATTTCCTTTTGTAAATCTTATTGCCAGCGGCGGTGTAGCAAAGTTTGAAGATTTGATAGCATTGAAGAGAGCCGGCTGCCATGGCGCTATCATCGGGAAGGCTTTCTATGAAGGCGAAATTACCTTTGAGCAAATAAAAACTTTTATAAATAATAATTAATGCTTGCAAAAAGAATTATTCCCTGCCTCGACATTAATCATGGCAGAACGGTGAAAGGAATAAATTTTGAAAACATACGCGATGCGGGTGACCCGGTAGAACTTGCAATGTATTACTCTGAGCAGGGTGCTGACGAGTTAGTATTTCTTGATATAACAGCCACTATTGAAAAAAGAAAAACAATGGTTGCTCTGGTAAAGGATATCGCTGCTAATATAAATATCCCATTCACCGTTGGTGGCGGTATTTCTTCAGTAGAGAACGCTTATGAATTGCTGCGAAACGGTGCCGATAAAATTTCTGTAAATTCCGCTGCCTTTAAATCACCTGCAATCATAAACCAAATGGCGAAGGAATTTGGTAATCAATGCGTGGTGCTGGCTATTGATACAAAAAAAGAAGCTGACGAAAGATGGTACGTGTACCTGAATGGTGGCCGGTTAAAAACGGATGCACTTACTTTTGATTGGG
>JBBPZF010000974.1:0-2166 GCA_038199105.1 Chitinophagales bacterium
CTGTTAAGCGATGTTGCAAACTTTCTTTGTACCAGCAATCAATCCGTTGATGCATTAATTGCTGCAATAAAAAAATTGAAAAGCAAAGATGAAGAAATCATGGATTCGTTAGCCGTAGAATTCTCGCTGTCATTTGATGATTATCTCAAAGAACAAAGACCCTTTCTTACTTCCGGACAATTGACTTCCTTAAGTATGAGAGGATTTACAATCGGCGCCCATAGCTGGGATCATCCATATTATGATCAGTTAAGCCTTGATGATCAAATTTCGCAAACGGTTAGTTCCTGCAGGTACGTAAAAGAAAAAGTAAACCCAATGCACACCACTTTTTCGTTTCCATATTACGATACTAATCTCACACAGCAACTATTAGATGCATTGAATAAAGAAGATATAGATTTACTATTCGGTATCCAAAATCAAAAGGATGAACTATACAATAACGTAGTGCATAGGTTCAACGCAGAGCGGCCTGATGTATCGTTCAATAGCCAGCTAAAAGGATTGTTACTCTACCTCGCAATTCAGAATAAGAGGAATAAATTAAGAGTAAGAAGAAACTGATTATTTCAGTTTATCGTAATCGTATAAGTTGCCGTTTTCTCCCAATACTACCCTCTTATGCGGAACAAATGATTTTCCGGATAAATTTTTAGTAGAATCAAAACCATTAATAGAAAGGTTACCCAGATTAATCATTGTATAAAAAACATCCTGGGCTGAACTAACTTTCTTATCAACATTGCTGCGCAAATTCTCCAACTTTTCAGGATATCTTTTTGCGTAAGCACTATCAGTCCAGATGAACAAAGGAACATTTGCTGTTACAAAATTTGGATGGTAAGAGTGAAAATATAAGTCATCATTGTTATCGTTAAGGTTTTCACCATGGTCAGATACAAACAAAAATGACCCGGAAGCCCCGCTTGATTGAATAATGCCTCCTATTTCGCTAAGTAGATGATCTGTGTATAAGATAGAGTTATCATATTCATTAATGATCTCATTTTTTGGCGGCCGCGATATTAGTGTATGGTTTCTGTCCGACGTAGGCTCGAACTTCTGAAACTCCGGAGGGTAGCGCAGCACATATCTCCAATGGCTGCCTATCAGATGTATAACGAGGAAAATATCTCTTTTAGGATGCGAGTTAATTACTCCCTTTATGCTCGGAATCACTGCATCATCATACGTGCCGGTAAAATTGGCTTCGTTTTCTCCATGGCCGCAATACATAGCCGTATCACCATCGTTGAAATGCATTCCAATATTGCCGGTCAATCCATAATGCGATTGGTTGGATATCCAGGCAGAATAATAGCCCGCCTCTTTGAAGGCTGCAAGTATGCTTTTTTCTTTTTTATGCCGATCGTAAGTGGCGGCATCGGCTCTTGTTATTAATTGCGGTACTGAAAAAATAGTCATAGTACCGCCGGAGCCTACATCGTGAAAACTTACAAAATTTGACAACTTCTCTACCTCGGGGGAAGTCTGCCGCGGATAGCCATTAATTGCCCAATGATCATAGCGGGAAGCTTCGCCTAATATCAAAATATAAATATGTCTCGAAATATCTGTAGAATCACTCTTCACAGCATTAAAAGTAAAATTCTTTGTATCCTCTTTATACTCCTTCATGTTATTCATCTCACTTTGTATAAGATCTATGGCGTCGCCCAACCTAAAGGGATAATAAGTACGATATGTGTTTCGTACCATGATGTAGTAATTTTCGAGTTTGGTTTTACGCAGGAACGGCAATACGCCGAAAGAGATCAGGCCAAACAAAGAAATAAAAAGACCGTTCCCCCAGCTAATTTTTGACGGCAGCTTTGAAGATAATTTTATAAAAAGCCATCCGAAAAAAAACATTCCGGCAATTATCAAAATTATTTTCCATCCAAGCAGTTCTTTTAATTCTTCTTTGTTTGTATCCAGCACAAGCCCTACCATCTCAGCGTTAACCTGTATGTTCATATAAAAAACAGAGACCAGCATGATAGGCGTAAAAGCAACTATTATGGCCAATATCCAATAGTAAATTTTGAGATTTCTGCAGAAAATAACAACAGGAATAAATAACAACGCCTGTACGATAAGTATGCCTGTTATTGCATAATTAAAAACACGGTTCTTAATAAAAAACACGAGGTCCGGCAACAG
>JBBPZF010000975.1:0-3655 GCA_038199105.1 Chitinophagales bacterium
CCCTTCGATTAATAACAGGACAATTTCGGTTTCTCTTTTGGTGAGATTATATTTATCAAAATCGGGCGTGTAGTTTGAAGATTTTGGAAAAGCATTGATCAGTGTCCGGGCTACCTGGCTATTAATTGATGCCTCACCTTTATAAATATTACGAATGGCTTCCACTATCTTTTCCGGTGAATCTTTCTTTAATAAATAACCGGATGCCCCTGCCTGTATTGATTGTACTATTTTTTCTTCGTCATCAAATACAGTCAACATAAAAATACCTGTATCGGGTAGCACTTTTTTTATCAGTTGCACACCATTTATACCCGAGTCTTCACCCAGGTCTATGTCCATGATCACTACATCAGGTTTCGAGGAGATAAGTTGAGGCAGTGATTGAAGGTTGGAGGCAATGTGCACTATCTGTAAATCGTTCGTTCTGCTTAAATATGTTTGCAGCGCATCGAGGTAAATTTTATTATCCTCTATAATCGCTAATCTTATCATGTAATAAAAATTCGATTTCTTAAAATCCTTAAAAGATAACCTGCTAAGCTTTTATGTGTACTGTAATATTAGTACCTTTTTTATGCCGGGAATCTATATGTATTGTTCCGTTCATCCGTCCTGCACGGTACCGCATATTCTCAAGGCCGTTTCTTACTTCTTCTACCTTCGAAACATCAAACCCAATTCCATCATCCCTTACAGTTAATATAAGCCGGGAATGATCATACTCTATGCCCATATAGCAATTCCGGCATTGAGCATGTTTTACTACATTATTCACCATTTCTTTAAAGAGAAGATACAGGTCTCTTTTATCATTGAGTTTTAACCTGGTTTCCAAAATTTTTTTGTGGTAATTGAAATGGCATTGAACACCGGCAGCTTCTAAGATAATTGTGGCCATATATTGCATCCGGTGCACCAGTTGTCCCATTGTATCATTCTTCGGATTGATACTCCACACAAGATCATCAAGTCTTGAAATGGTATCATGTACATTTTGCTGAATGTGGCCCAATAATTCATTCTCTCCAAGTTCTTCCTGTGCCATTTCTGCATAAATATTGATGCTGCTCAAGGTAGCGCCAATATCGTCATGAAGGTCACTCGCAATTCCTCTTCTAATAAGTTCCACTTTCAGTCTTTGATCAGCTCTGCTACGGATTACCAGGTAAACAATCGCCACAAAAATTATATTCACCAGGAGAATGAACCACCAATTGGTCCACCATGATTTCATAATTGTAAACCGGAAGCTAAAAGCATTCCCTTCCAGTAGTCCATTTTTGGTTATTGCTTTTGCTTCAAATGTGTATTCGCCGGGAGGAAGCGAGGAGAAGCGCAACATCCGTTCGCTGGATTTGGTGGATTGCCAGTGTGCATCATCACCAATCAATCTGTATTTAAAAGTTACAGCTTCCGGATTATAAAATGCGGGAGAGGAAAAAAGAATTGTAAATCATTTTTGTCGTAAGGTAACCTGGTGTTTCCGCCAGTGAGGGTGTCTTCATTATTCACTATTACATAGTCCAGGTAGCCAGCGGGCGCTCTTTTTTCTATTGCCCCCTTAATGGGCACTTTATAAATACCTTCAGCCGTGGTAAGATAAGCGTATCCATTTTTTTCCGCCACATCAAAAACATCAGCGCCTGCTATTTTTGGCAGATCTATTTGCAACACCCGGTCACTTTTAGTATCAAACACCTGTATGCCTTTATCTTCCAAAAGCCATAAATGATCTCCGGTTCCTTTTATACGAATGATAGTGTTAGAGAATAAATAGTTGGCTGTTGTAAAATGTTCTAAAGAATCTCTTTGCTTTATCCATAAGCCATCATTGATTGTAGCGATATACAGCCTCGAATTCTTATACAATAGTGAAGAAGCAGACACTTCTTTACCATTAATATCAAACGGGCGGATACCTTGTTTTGACAATTGTTGCAGGCCGTTTTTTGTGGATACGAAAAGTGATTGTTTATTCTCTTCAAAAGAAATAGCCTGGCTGCGCTGCGGCGAAACCAAGTATGGGTTATCGATAGATTGGTTCCACTGATAAAAAGGGAACTGTAATTGTTTTTCGTTTTTCCAGCGCAGTAAAGAAATGGAAGAATCAAAGTATGGCAGAACATAAAAACCATTAGAGGTAGCGAGGTATAAACTGTTTTCATCAAAATCAACATCTGTAATTGCTTTGAGCGGTAGTTCATCCTTCATTTTTTTCTGCAACGGATTTACAATATAAGTATTGGTAGGCGTGCCTACTATAAAAAGGTGCTTCTTAAAAAAGCGTATAAAATCAATAGATCCATATCCATTGTACAAATTTTGTTTCCAAAATGCTTTACCACTATCACTTTTCATTACTAACAGGTTTCCCTTTTGCGTACCTGCAAAAAAATAACCGTCACTTACATTTATCGACCGGACAAAATCTTCTTTGTCAATCGGAAATTTTATCTTTTTCCATTTTGATGGCTGATAGTTTACTAATAGTCCTTCCTTCAGGCTGCTGTACCACGTATTACCTTCCTTGCCTGTAACCACATCCGTTATGTTGTAATTATTAATTTCCAATGTAGTGTCAAGGGCAATGCTTTTGTTTCTCATATTCACATATACATTTCTGTCAACGGCAACTGAATTAATGTAATCGCCATATTCGGTTTTTCCGACCAACTTGATCGTATTTTTTTCCAACACCAGTTTTTGTAACGTTCCGGAGGGATTCGTAATAAGAAAAATTGTATCCTTATAAGAAGAGGGCTGCAATACGCCAATACTGCCTTTGGAAATCTCAATGGAATCATCAACAGTAAGTTTTTTTATGCCTGATTTATTTTGATAAGCATACCAGGTATTGTTCCTAAAAATTATCGCTTTATTACCATTAACAGCTATTGACGACTGGGGAGTAGTGGTCACTTTTTCAAGAGCTATATATCTGCTTTTCAGAGTAGCTATGGAACAAATAAACAAGCCTGATTCGCTCGTGATCAATAATTCATCTCCGCATATAACCATGTGCGGAGTTTGGTTTTCTTTTTTGTAATCATAAGCCCGAAGCAGGTTGAGCTTACCCTGTTCAATATAAAATATTTGCCCGGTGAAATTATGGCACCATATTCTTCCCCTACTATCTTCCACAATATCAGTCATTCCTAAGTCCATGATCTCCGAATTTGTAAATTGAATAAAATTCAGGCCATCATAACGGCTGATTCCAAGGGCATGGGCAATCCATAAATAACCTTTATTATCTACATGGATGTTATATATTTCTTTTGTAGCTAAGTGTGCGACTTTCTCAAGTGGAACCTGGGCTGCTGCATGGATGGAGGTGAATAAAAAAGCCAAAAATCCTATAGAGAAAAGTATTTTTTTATGAAGCAGCGTACACCGAATTCCTTTTTTTCTACCTTGCCAAAATGAATTGTATACATTGTAACATATCATAGCTTTTTCGAATAATTGAAATATTCACTTCTAAAGTGGAAGTTATCAGCGGTAGGAAACGGAGAAATTTGTGAACAAATGCTCACTCATCTTTTCAAATTTAGTGCGACTTACTCTTAGGTATGCAGAGTTCAAAAAGAAAGATATGGTTTTTCAGCCACATTGCAGGTAACTCTGCACATAAGGACTGCAAAGCGTCTGC
>JBBPZF010000976.1:0-4714 GCA_038199105.1 Chitinophagales bacterium
TACATTGCATTACCACCGGGTTCAATTTCTGTGGTAGTATCAGAATACAAATGAATAGAAGTTAGCGGTTGTAATGTGAAGCCTAATTGATTACCCTTTGTTCTGAATTGCGATAAACTCAGGCCCATTTCTTTCTGGATTTGCGGACCCATATATTTTTCCACCATACCCGGAAGCTTTGCCTGTAGTTTTTTATAATCGGCGCCCTGCTTTAATAACAGATATGTATAAAACCCCGACCTCATCCATGAATCTGATGTTGCATCGCTCCAGCCTTTCAAGGAAGCAAACATGGCAAAATGAAAATGCGAGTTAGCAGGAACTTTATCAATTACACCCGTTACTTTGTACAGCGTATTGTTGTTATTAAAGCCAAGTGTTTGGCCAATAGGTTCCTCATTACCAAAATATTTTTTTGCCACTTCTTTTGTAATCACGATTGTGTTTGGCTGTAGTAATGCTGTCTTTGCGTTGCCCTCAATAAAAGGCAACGTAAACACACTGAAGAAATTTGGATCGACAAAAGCTACTTCATCATCTTTAAAACTTTTGTCTTTATACGTAACCTTCGAAGCGCCATAATGCATTAGTCTTGTTGCATCCTGCACTTCAGGGAAATTATTTTTCACAGCCTGTGCAACAGGCGGCATCACATTGCTCTCACTTATTTTCCCCCCATTAATACTTGCATTGAAAATGATTCGAACAATCCGGTCTGCATTATTATTGAATTTATCATAACTCAATTCATCCTGCACATACAGCATGATGATAAAGCAAACTGAAATACCAATTGATAACCCTGCAATATTGATGAAAGAAAATATTTTATTCTTCACCAGGTTACGCCACGCGATCTTAAAATAATTTTTAAACATGTTATTAAGTTTAGAGCTGCCTATTGGCAGACAGGTTTTGAATTCTAAGTTAAGAGTTGCCTATTTTGAATTTTACATTTTGAAATTACTCCGTTCTCAAACTCTTCACCGGGTTTGCCAACGCCGCTTTTATTGCCTGGAAGCTCACCGTAAGCAATGTGATAAAAAGCGCACCGAATGCTGAGACCACGAAAACCCAAATAGAAATATCTGTCTTGTAATCATATTGCTGTAGCCACTGATGCAAATAATACCAGGATATCGGGATGGCGATCACACAGGATATAATAACGAGTAATGCAAACTCCCTGGACAGCATCTGCCAAAGATTAAAAGTGGAAGCGCCCAAAACTTTGCGTACACCAATTTCTTTTTTCCGTTGCTCGGCCACAAAAGACGCCAGCCCAAAAAGACCAAGACAAGAAATGAAAATCGCGAGGATCGTGAAGAAAGTTGCGAGGTTACCAATGCGTTGTTCATCGGCAAACTTTAGCGCATAGTCTTCATCGTTAAAGGTGTAATTGAATGGTGCACCCGGATCATATTTCTTAAAGACACCTTCGATCTTTGCCAGCGCAGGTTTCATTGTTTGTCCTTGTTTAATAGAGACGGTGATGACATTTACCCAATCCGGATTGTAAAAAAATACGGTTGGCTTTACCGGTTGATAGGGAGACTCCATCAGCATATCTTTTACGACCCCGATTACTTTATAGTTGTGATCATTAAACTGTATGGTCTCACCGACAATATCCTTTTTCATCCCTATTAATTTTACAGCAGACTCATTCAACACCATTGCCAGGCTATCTGTCGCAAACTCTTTTGAAAAATCTCTACCCTCTTTCACCTGCCAGCCAATCGTTTTACCAAAATTCTGTGATACGGCTATCGTTCCAAAAGCAGGTAAGGCGTTAGGATCCATTCCCTCCCATTTAAAACCAATCTGGTTAGACCAAACTCCCGTCGTAGGGCAGGATGAAGTTGCCATATCATTCACTGCTCCAGTTGCAAGCAAATCCTGACGGAGCGCATCAAAGTGCCCATTTAAATCCGGCGTAGTAAGGTTTACCGTGATCAGTCCTTCGCTCCTGTAATTTATCGGGCGGCTTTTAGCATATTGAATTTGCTTGTAAATAATAACGGTGCCAATGATCAAAGCAATGGAAAAAGTAAATTGAATTACGACTAATACTTTACGTGGCAAAGAAGCAAATCTCCCAACACGAAAAGTTCCTTTTAAAACTTTGATAGGTTCAAATTTTGAAAGATAAAAAGCAGGGTAACTGCCCGCGATCAACCCGGTAATAAAAGTGAAACACAAAGTAACCAA
The DNA here is from genome assembly GCA_038199105.1 of Chitinophagales bacterium. Lineage (GTDB taxonomy): Bacteria > Bacteroidota > Bacteroidia > Chitinophagales > Chitinophagaceae > Ginsengibacter. The sequence continues at coordinate 2,212 of JBBPZF010000976.1, forward strand.
CCAGAAAACGGGGCTGGTCCATGGTAATGGCATTTCCTTATCTGCGAGCTTGTTGAACAATGGCATAAGAACAATCACCAAAATGATGGAAAATAAAAATGATACAAAAGCCACTAATATTGATTCGCTTAAAAACTGGCCAACCAGTTGCTTTCGCAGCGAACCCAGGGTTTTACGAATGCCTACTTCCTTTGCTCTCTTTTCGCTGCGGGCGGTGGAAAGATTCATAAAATTGATACAGGCGAGCAGCAACACAAAAACCCCGATAATAGAAAAAAGCCAGATAAACTGTATGCGTCCTTTAGTTGGTTTGCCATTTTCAAATTCATTGTAGAGGCGCCATTTGTCCATCGGAAACAATACAGCCTGTTCCCTGCCATCGGTTAGAGCCACCTTGTGCGCCATCACCACATTCTTGATTTTCTCAGATTCCTTAGCCATGTCCACATGGTCAGCTACCTGCACATAGGCTTGCCACGAATGGTTGTTCCACTGCGTGATGGCCTCTTTCAGCCAGTCTTCTGTAGTTACATATTTCTTCCATGGCAATAATAATTTGGTTTCGTATAAAGTGGAATTATGCGGAAGATCCTGGTAAACTCCTGCCACCTTATAATTGTCTTTGTTATCAAACTTGATCATCTTGTTGAGCGCGTTCGCATTTCCAAATAATGCCGTAGCGAGAGATTGACTCAGTAAAACCGATGAAGGATCATTAAGCGAATTGATATCTCCTTTCAATATTTTAAAAGTGAACATGGAAGGAAAATTGGCTTCCACCCACATGCCCTTCCCGGAAATCTTTTTATCGCCAACAGCGAGTACGTGACCAAAGTTCCAGGAAGCCATAGATATATTTTTAAAATCACGTCCATACTTACTGCGTAACTCATCACCAATGGGCATAGCAACCGCCTGGGCCGTATTCATTTTACCATCGTTTTCAATAAAAGTCGTCATCACCTGGGCGATTTCTTCATGATTTTTGTGGTACTTATCGTAGTTCACTTCGTCCCATATCCATAACCCAATTAACATGGCCACGGCCATACCGGTAGCAAGGCCAAGCACATTGATAATCGAATAGACTTTATTCTTTAGAAGATTTCTCCACGCGATCTTGAAATAATTTTTTAGCATAAGATTTTTATTTATTCAGTTCGTAATGATTTTATGGGGTTTGCTATTGCAGCTTTTATTGCCTGGTAGCTTACCGTAATCAGGGAAATTAAAACCACAATACATCCGGCCAAAGCAAACATCCACCAACCGATAGTAATCCTATATGCAAAGGCTTGCAACCATTTGTTCATTGCCCACCATGCAACCGGCGTTGCGATTAATATCGCTATGCCAATCAACATCAAAAAATCTTTTGACAATAATTGCACAATAGTGGTCACGCTGGCACCCAACACTTTTCTGATTCCTATTTCTCTTGTTTTTACCTGTGCGGTATAAGTGGCCAATCCAAATAAGCCAAGACAGGAAATAAGAATAGCGATCCCCGCAAAAACATTGAAAAGTAACCCGGACCGTTGCTCAGATTTATATTGTGCTTCAAAAGCCTTGTCTAAAAAAGTATAACTGAAAGGTGTGTTGCCTGCATATTTTTTATATTGTTCCCGTACGGATGCAATCGCTTTCTGTGCACCGGCCGTAGTAGTGCGTACATAAAGTATATTTTTATTATTCCAGTTGGTAAAAAAGATCAGTGGTGCAATTTTTTCTTTTAAAGATTTAAAATTAAAATCCTGCACCACACCCAAAATACTTCCTTTGACATTATGAAAGGTGATTTGTTGCCCAACATAAGGTTGTTGCAGGCCCATTTGTTTTACAGCCGTTTCATTTAAAATATAATAGGCGCTATCAGCAGGTGTACCCGTAAAATTGCTGCCTTCCAAAAATTTCATTTTCATTGTTGGAATAAAATCCTTTTCAGTGGAAACCTGGGTGATCATGATATCCCTATCAGGCGGTTTGGCAGCCCAATCAATATCGCCGGTAGAACCACTTACATTTGCCAGGTTATAAACATCGGATGCGGCCACATTTACAATTTCCGGTTGTTTCTTCAACTCTGCTTTCACCGCATCTTCATGATTAACAACTTCCTCTGTTAATGGTACTGAAAACACATAACTTTTATCATACCCCAAATTTTTGTTTTTAATAAAATCCATCTGTTTGCTCATGATCATCGTAGCCACCAGCAACACCACAGAAATAGCAAACTGAAAAACTACCAACGCTTTTCTAAATGTTGCAGCGCCCAGGCCTGAAGTGATCTTTCCCTTTAAAGATTCAATGGGTTTAAAAGATGATAATAAAATGGCTGGATAAATACTTGATGCCAGCAAAGTGCCCAAAACCGCCAGGGCTATAGCTTTCCATACGGCTGAATCATACCAACTGAAGGATAATGTTTTGCCCGAAACATCATTGTAAAGCGGCATCAAAATAATTATCAATAAGATTGCCAGCGTTGTTGCAATGCAAA
>JBBPZF010000977.1:0-3140 GCA_038199105.1 Chitinophagales bacterium
GGATTTTCAAGGATAAAATTTTAGCTTTATGTAGTGATTGAAAGAAAATTACATAAAGAAATAGTTACACTTCTAAAGCAATTTCCTGCCGTAGCCATATTGGGCGCCAGGCAAGTGGGCAAAACTACACTTGCCAAACAAATTGCCGCTGCTCAAAAAAAACCTACGCTTTATATAGATCTTGAGAATCCATTAGATGTGCGTCGCCTGGCAGATCCCTATACTTTTCTTACTGATAACAGGGATAAATTTATCATCATAGATGAAGTACAAACCATTCCTTCATTGTTTGCAGTTTTGCGTTCCGTAATTGACGAAGACAGGAGAAACGGAAGATTCATTTTACTGGGCAGCGCTTCACCACAATTAGTAAAAGGTGTTTCGGAATCTTTAGCAGGCCGCATCGCTTATCGCGAGCTATCGCCCATAAATTTTATAGAGCTTCCTGAAAATATCAGCGTGGCAAAGCATTGGCTTCGTGGCGGCTTCCCATCTGCCTTGCTGGCAAAAAATGAAAAGATTGCTTCGGAATGGATGAACAGTTTTATTCGCAGCTATGTTGAAAGAGACCTTAGTTCTTTATTTGGCGTGGAACTTACCAGCAATATCATCAGCAGGCTACTGAGCATGCTGGCACACATAAATGGTGGTGTGTGGAATGCCGAGGTGGTCGCACGTTCACTGGGTATTACTGCGCCTACTGTTAACCGTTATGTTGATTTCCTGGAAGGCGCATTTTTGATACATCGTTTATCTGCATTTTATATTAATACAAAAAAAAGACTGGTAAAAGCTCCGAAAGTTTATATACGGGATAGTGGTATGTTGCACCAGCTAAGTAATGTTTATAGCATGAATGCCCTGAGAGGCCACCCGGTTGTAGGCTCTTCATGGGAGGGATATATAGTGGAACAGGTAAAGCAGCTAAAGCCTGCAAATGTTGATATGTATTATTACAGAACGCAGGCTGGCGCTGAATATGATATCGTATTGGCAAAGGGAATTCACCCAATAGCGTGTATCGAAATAAAGCTTAATAATGCACCGGTTATCAGCAAAGGAAATATGCAAAGCATCGCCGACCTGAAAACAAAAAAGAATTTCGTGGTTGTTCCTGATGTGGAAGAATATAAAACCCGGGACAAAATAATTATCTGCAATACCGCAACTTTTTTAAATAGGTACCTTCCGAAGATTACTTAATCATCCTTGTAAATCCAAAATGACATTTTCGATTTTCAAGGATGATATTAACTATATAAATCATTATATCGCCTTATGATTTCCCTTGCTCCATCAGGAAAATCTTTTAGCTCTTCTTCTGTAATGTAGCTACCTTTTAAAATTCCAGCCAAAGTCAACAGATAATCAGAGCTGCGCAGATCATCATAACGCCGCTCAAGGTGCTTAAGAAAATTATTTAAATAAGTGCGGGCTTCATGAAATACTTCTCTTCCTTTTGCATTGCCGCTTTTCCACTTAGCCATAATTATTTCTGAATTTTGCAAGGCCGCATCAAATTCTTTCTCAATGGCAATAGAAAAAATATCTCTTGCTATTTTCTTTTCTTTTTTGGTGAGTTCGTACATAGTGTTGTTTAATCTGCAAGTTTAAAAATTTATACAGCATTTGATTTACTTTTATTAAAAAAACATGAAGACATTAAAATTTATTTTCCTGTTTTTTCTAGTAATCGTCCTTACGGTTCCCTTTAAAATATCCGCACAAAACAACAGCGACAGCCTCGTTGCACAGTTAAGCCGTAAGTGGGCTAACGCTAAAGTGTATGCGCTGAAAATGGCTGAGCTAATGCCGGAAGAATATTATAATTTTAAACCTGTACCCGAAGAGATGAGTTTTAAACAGCAGCTTTTACACATTGCAGATAATATGGAGTGGCTTTCTTCTTCTTATCTGTTTGTTCCAAAGAAAAATAAAATTGATACCAGTGTAAAAGGTAAAGCTGCTGTTATAAAAATATTGAGCGATGCTTATGACATGGGCATGCAGCCGCATCAATCTATTTCAGATAAACAGCTTGATGAAGTAGTTCCTTTTTTCGCGGGGCCAATGTCACGACGGCAAATACTCATTTTAATGCACGACCATCAAACACATCACCTCGGGCAGCTAATTGTTTACCTGCGCTTAAAAGGTATAAAGCCTCCTGATTATGTTGGTTGGTAAAAAAATAAAAATTAAAACAAGCGTTTATGGAACATTCAGAAGACCTTAATGAAGAAGAAAATCTCAAAAATGAAAACGAATTTTTGAAGATGAAACTGATGCTGGAGCAAGGCACTCAATTTGGCAATATTCAATCTGATAGTGAATTACCAGCCGAAATACAAAACCAGTTTCTCAAAAATATCATAGAGTTTGAAAAGCAATTCGAAGAACAAAAAACAATAAAGCTTTTTGATAAAATAGAAAGGCCAACACACTTCAAACCTGTTAGCAAAATACCTGATGAAGAAATTGATACTGCATGGAATGCATTAGATACATATTTGCGTAAATATGGAATTGAATTAAGTGTTTGCAGCCCTAACATCGGCAACAAGGAATTATACAGGTTTGCAACAGAGGAATTATTTGAGCATGAGATGGATGATATGAATTTGCCGGGAATGATGACAGGTTTTATCTATGACGAATTTTATCCTGATCATATTTACGATAATACAAGATATGCGGTAGATGATTGTATAAAACTTATTCTCGAAAAAGAACCGCTCGATTTATTGATGTGGTTCAGCAAAGAGAACCTGAAACTCAATAATCACTATCCACTCAATGAAGAAGAATTTAAGAAAATAGTAAACCGCTTTAAAGAACTATATGAAGATATAATTCTCAACGATATAACAAATGTTGACTGCGTTATTAAGGATACTGTTTGCAATGTAAAAGGAATGTATGATGTAACACTTGTGTTGCCTTTGGAAGAAATTAATTTGAAAGGAGATTGGCTTGTTGAGTTTGCTTTAGATGAAGATCTTGGCGATTGGCAAATACATGATGTGCAGATAGAAGGAATTAATTTTTAAATTTTTTATTCTTCTGAAGAAGAACTGATTAATATAAAATATGTGACCATGAATAAAATAAAAGACATGAGGCAATAGTAATTGCAGTCA
>JBBPZF010000978.1:0-2797 GCA_038199105.1 Chitinophagales bacterium
AGGAAACGCACATGCTTCGCTTGATGATGCATTAGAAGATATACCATATTCTTTATTGGGCAAAAGGCCAGTCAATCTGCCGTACAGTATATGGCAGTTAGCAGAACACATTCGTATTGCACAATGGGACATTCTTGAGTTTTCAAAAAACACAAAACATGTTTCTCCTAAATGGCCAGATGAATATTGGCCTGCCCAGGCCTCACCTCAATCTGAAGAAGAATGGAAGAAATGCCTTGAAGCCATACAAGCAGACAGGAAACAATTTATTGATCTTATAAAAAATGCAGGAGATGATTTGTCTAAACGCTTTGAACATGGCGACGGCCAAAGCCTGCTGAAAGAGGCGCTGGTGCTTGCTGACCATAACAGCTATCACACGGGAGAAATAATTATTATAAGAAGATTGCTCGGTGCGTGGAAATAATCATTATTGAAGTAACATAAAAATTACTAACGGTTATCGCTAAACGCCCTGTTGGGGTTTCCTGAAAGAATAAAAGCGATGCCTGCAAAAAGCCAGTGCTTCAAAAACACTCGTCCATTCGCTACCGTTGCATTGAAGCAAACCCCTTGTTGGTGGGTGGCATATTATTTTTGTTTGTCTAAGATTGTGTGATTTTTAAAAAATTTCAGGCTTATCGTAAAAATAAAAGATAGAAGTGCAATGAATAAAAAATGTGTTAGCACCCTGGCTATGAGTTATTCTTAAAACTGCAGAAATTATTGTTAAGATAGCAGTCGCGATAATACTTATCTTTCTAAGATTGCCTCTATTAATTTTCATTGTTTAGTATAGGTTTTTTCTCTTGATTTTATTTTGACTGAATAAATTTTGCGCTATGTAGGCTGGAATGTATCGGCACGCTGCTTGCCACCAACGCAATAATGGCAAGAGCATAAAACATCCGCCAGAGTTTATTATATTTTCCCATAAGCAATCTTTTAACGATCCCTTTTCATTAGTAAAAAGTAATTACAAAGTATCATTTTCAACAGGTTTAGCAACAGCAAAGCGGAGGGATTAAAATTTCAATAAATTTTTACTAAAAGCAATTTGGTGTTTTTATATTAAATAACTTTAGAAAAACAGCTTTCTATGCCAGGTAAAATACTGAAATTGTTTTTCGTATTCATCGTATTATTTTCATTAAGCGGTTATTCTCAAACGAAGAAGAACACCGATCATCCATTGCTGGATAAATATTATCCCCGTGCGGAAAAGGATACCAGTGCAGCGATAACTGCTGCGCCACCGCCGGTGCCACAAAGTGTGCAACCGCCGGTGATAAAACCTGTACCTCCCGCTCCACCTGTGCTTGCACCAATAGTTACAACAACGGTTACCGACCCCATTACGACTGCTCCACTGCCAAGAGCGAAAATTACACCAGGTATTACACAAATACAAGACACCTTAGCTATCACAAAAACAACTCCTGTAAATATTCCGCAACCTGAGACCACGATCGATTCTGAAACAATACCTTCCTCTACTGTTACTGATGTGGCAGCAGCAACTAAACCGATTAGTGCCGCTACCACGTTGCCGGTGCAGAAAATAGTGCAGCCGCGGGCGCCCGCTACCCCAAATATGGATATGCGTTTGGGAAGCAGCACTCCTGCTTACGATACATGGAAGAAAAATAATAATGGCGCGGGGTCTGTTACTACCAGTGCTAAATAAAAAGAAAATTATTAGCGTGTAATAGTAGTTATTTATCAGATCGCGACCTTACAATCTTATTTTAGACAATTTTTATTTGGGTGTTTCAAATCAGCAAGGATAACATTAATCACAGCTTAATTATTCTTCACTCTAATCCGTTCTCAAACTTTTACCGGGTTTCTCACCGCTGCATTTAGGGTGTTTGCGTTTACGACAATTAGAGTGAGCAACAATATAACGAAACCGGCTATCCCAAACATCCATATACTTATTGTGGTCCGGTATTCATATTTCCGCAGCCAGTTATGCATAAATCACTACGTAAGCGGTAAAGCTGGCTGAAGGTTAATCAATATCTTTAGATGATGCAAAAATATTACCGGCTATTAATTATTGGTATTGTCGGCTTAGTGTTGATAGTATTTTTTTCCAGGCAGTTTTTTGTAGTCACGCCATTTCAACACAGCAATATATCAACAACAACTCCTAAGGCGTTTCCTGATAAAAACGCGACAAGCAAAAGCTTAAATAAGAAAGAAAAAAATGCGATTATACCTCAAAAAGTATATGATGTATTGCATTATATCCGTGCCAATCATCACCCTATGGAAGGGTATGTGGGCGGCCGTATTTTTTCAAACAGGGAGAAAATTGTTCCCAACGCAAATGCTCATGGCGATCTCATTCATTACCAGGAATGGGATGTAAATCCAAAAATAAAAGGCCAAAACCGGGGGCCGGAAAGGATCTTGACTGGTAGCGATCGAAGGGCCTGGTATACTAACGATCATTACCAAACTTTTACTGAAATCAAATAATATGAGTTCCTTAATTAACAGGCAGGAAAGCTACTATACAGAAAATAATATACGCTATGTATTTATAGACGGAAATACGTGTAAGGAAATTAACAATTGTTATGCTACCCTGCGACAACAACTTTCGCTTCCTCCATATTTTGGAAATAATTTAGATGCATTGGAAGAAGCTTTATCAGACCTTGACTGGATAATGGAGTATAAAGTAAAAATAATCATATTAAATGTCGGGGGGCTGCTCGAGAATAATATTGAAAAGAAAAAAGATTTTCTGGAAATACTAAGCTCCACTGAAAATAAAAAACTCGAA
>JBBPZF010000979.1:0-6599 GCA_038199105.1 Chitinophagales bacterium
ATGTTGCGATTGATATTGCAAGGGGATTTAATTTTTAATTTTTGCATCTCAGAGCGAAGGAATGCTTGCGAAGGCGTACACACATCGCGTCCCGTCATTGTAAAAAGTTTTCAAGTGGAATGCTTTGAATTGAAAAAATGTTTCTGTAAATTTTGTGGCAATCTCCCTAACTACACCACCAAGGAGATTGCTTCACCGCCGTTGAATGCATTCAATTCATAAATTTATGAGGGCGGTTCGCAAAGACGTGATGGGAGTGCTTGCAATGATGTGAGGCTGCGTTTACAAGGGTTGATCCTGGTACAAGTCGGCAAAGGCGTACACACACCGCTTCCGTCATTGCGCCCAAAGGGCTCCTTTGGAGAAAAGTTTTCGGGCACAGGGCTTGAAATTAAAAGATACTTGCCGAAAACTTTGTGGCAATCTCCTTGGTCAAACTTACTCAAGGAGATTGCTTCGCCGCCGTTTCATGCATTCAATTCATAAATTTATGAGGGCGACTCGCAAAGACGTTAGGGGAGCGGTTCGCAAAGATGTGATTGGAGTGGGCTTTGCAATGTTGTGAAGCGATCGCTTGCAATAAGTGGCCGAAGACATCACTTTTAAAGGCACACAAAAAAACCGGTACAAAACAAATTGTACCGGCTATAAAGTAAAGTTTTATTTCAATCTTATTCTTTAATTATCGAAACTGTCTGACTCTCACTGCCTGCATTTACTTTCAACAAATAGGAGCCACTTTCAAATCTCGAAAGGTCAATCTTTTTTTGGTTCAATCCTTTAAATCCGTTGAATTGTGTTTTCTGTAAAAGCTTACCAGCCGCATCGGTGAGGCTAAGGATAATAGGAGATTCAATTTCTATATCAATATTTACCGTGCTGAATTCCCTTGCAGGATTCGGATATACATTCACTCCAAAAGATTTTTTCGTTAACCTGATATCCTTAATTGTACTAAGAGTAGATCTTTCATCTTTATCTACCATTTTCAGCCGGTAGTAAATAACATTTGTTTTAGATGCTGCAGCATTTACATCAGTGAAGGCATAGCTTCCGGCAACGCCTGGGCTTAAGTTTACATCCACACGGCCGATATTTTTAAAATCACTTCCATTAAAACTTCTTTGTAATTCAAAATGACTTGAGTTAGCATCCTGGTTTGACACTTGCCAATTAACAATGGCATCATTATCTTTTCTTATGGCGGAGAAATTAGTGAGTTTGATTGGTAGAACGCCACTTGTAATAATTGCATAAGATGATCCTGTATAACCGTTCCCATCATTGGATACATTTGCAGGAGTTGTAGAATAAAATTGAGCCGTTTGATTAGTAACATCAAAGCCACGATCTTCAGCATAGAAGTTGTCGTTTCCGTTAATAGTCCCACCATTTGGAAGCTGCACAATTCTCAAATTACTAAGTGCGTTGGCTGGTCCTCCTGAAAAAAATACCTCAGCTAAATTGTATTCAATACCTGCCGTATATGTAATTCCTGTACCTGTTTGGGCTCCGTCTCCACTAAAGCTGTAAACAGTAAATAAAGTTGAGCTTTGCATTTCCGAACTCACCTGCACAGGAGCATAAGTTAAGGCTGGATCTGCTGAAGTAATACTTGCTGTTGGAGTAGGCGCGACGGACGCTGGGATTGCAAGAGCAAACTGAAATGTTGAAAACTGAGAGTTAGTAAGTGTTCTATTTGGTGTTATTGCCACATACACTGAACTTGAAGTGCTGCCTGGTTTCACAGTCGCTGAAACAAAGTTGCCAGAAGTTTGAGAAATAGCGTTAAAAGAAAAATAAAGTGATAAAATAGATAGTAGAAAATACTTTTTCATAATTAATTTATTGATTTATTAAATTATTGTGGAAGCGACTCGGTTTGTGCAGCTGTGCTTGCTCCATTTAAAACTGTTGATAATAAAAAACCTTTATCATTGCCAGGGCCGGTGTACTTAACTACACCATTAAAATTCAGATCGCCCTGATTATATCCAGTAACTGTACTTGTTGAATTACCTCCCAAAATGGTACTTAAAATGTAGCCTTTATCATTTGATGGCCCAGTATATTTAACATTATTGTTTGAATTTGCATTCCCTCCCCATAACAAATTTTTGCCTCCGGAAACAGCATATGCACTTGATGGACCATAAAGATTTGCATCTGTTTGTGTCGTAAAATCCACCAAACCCGCCGTTGATTTAGTTTCCCCAAGCGCTGGTTTAAATGTAGAGGGATCTGTGCTCAAACCTAAATGATTTCTATGACGCACCGCAATTACGTAATTTGCTGAAACCACATTATTAAAAGTAACCGGGCTCACCCCATCAATATCCACAATATCACCATCACGCTGAATTAAAGCGCTTCTTGTCTGCAGAACTGTATTGCCTGGAGAAACAGTCGTATTTCTTAATTCAAGAAAAACAAAATCAACAATTTTATCATTCGTTGAAGCCTGTTTGGCAAAAACGCCACCTGCAGCAGTTTCGGTTATGGCGTTTGCAACATGCGTAAACGAAGTATTGTAAGGAGCAGTTCTATATGGGTCAGAAAGTGGAATTAAATTAGTTGGAGTTCTTAGCGCATCGCTCATAACTCCTGTTGAAGTATTATAAGCTCCCTGTAAAAACACCTTCGCTTTTAAAAGATCAAATTTATCAAGTGCTGAAAGCTCGCCGGTTGATGCAGTAATTGGTGCAGATACCTGGTCGGTAGCCGCATTGTGTGTTTCACTTGTAGAACTCCAGTCAGTACCATTAAAATAATAGCCTCTCAAATTAGCTTCAACTCCGGTAACATCAGATGCATTAATGTATTTACCCGCCACAGTAACCGTACCGGTAACACCGATTTTTGTGATTGGCCAGTAAGCGGAAATATAATCTGAAAGCTTCGGTGGCCTGTTGGGGTCAGCAACGCCTAAAACACGAATCCCCACTTTAGCAGTACTATTGTAAGTACCATTTGTTGTTATAAACGCAGGACGATAACTACTGCCGGCGCCAACAGGAATTTCATTTGAAGAAATATTAGCCGTCAATTCTTTAAAAACCTGGCCTGTCCCTGTAGTCTCAATAAACTTATTGGTTCCCATTCCAGTAGTAGCGATAACATCGGCGAGTGTCAGGTTAAAATTAGCAGATTTAATTTTACCATTGGTAAAAGTAAGAGTGGTTCCAATTCTTGCATCACCTGTAAGCGTAACATTTACCGCATTATCAACTTCTAAAACCGGAATGGTAAAGCCATTCATATTAATATTCTGATTTGCTTTTCCCTGCAACAATATTTTTCCCGGCCCAAGAATATCTGTAGTGCCTGTAATGTCTCCCTGCACGGTCACGACGGCTCCTGACTGAATAAAAAATTGCGAGCCATTGACGGTAAGCTGAGCTTGTGTTGAGAAGGATGAAATTGCGAAAGCAATAATAAAAAAAGAAGTAGGTTTTCGTATCATATAAAATGATTTAATCTTAAAAATGCGGTGTTTTACAATGAACTCAAAAGTAATAAGGTAATTATGAAAATTAGTTATCACTTATCAACGGCAGGAATGGATTATTACGCAGTTTCGTTAAGTCCTGCAAATTAAATAAAAATATTATCAGATGTTGCAATAAGTGGATATTATATTTTTGGTGCCGGTACATTCTCAAGTCTTCACATCATGCTTTTGTGCATTTCTCATTTTAGCTTAGGTTTGTAATTCTTAAAATAAATTCATGTCTATAGAAATAAAGGTTCCTTCTATTGGGGAAAGTATTAATGAAGTCACGCTTACAAAGTGGATGAAGAAAGATGGCGATTGGGTAGAGCGGGATGAAGTAATAGCAGAACTTGAAAGTGAGAAAGCAACCTTTGAAATTAATGCAGAGCTTGCCGGAATTCTGCACACAATAGCGAAAGAAGATGATACGCTTAATATAGGAGATGTGGCCTGTACCATAGATGACAAAGCTGAAAAGCCTGCCTCCGCAAAAAAAGAACCTGTTAAAGAAGAAGTAAACAAAGAAAATAAAACCGCAGAAGAACAGTCTTCGCAGTTGGCTCTGGGCAAAGAATCCAAAGCGCAGGAAAAGAACGACGAAAAAAGCACAAGCCCGGCTGTAAAAGCCACGCCCGTGGCCGCCGCAATTTTAGCTGATAAAAAAATTGATTTTAAAAAAGTAACACCATCAGGTTCCAATGGCAGAATAACAAAGCATGATGTGATGGATGCGCTGTCAAATCCCGGCCGGGCAATTGGCAAAGAATTATTTGGCCGTGAAGAAAGAACAGAAAAGATGAGTAACCTGCGCAGGACAATCAGCCGCAGGTTAGTAGAAGCAAAGAACAGTACTGCTATGCTTACCACTTTTAATGAGGTGGACATGAGTTCTATTATGGAATTAAGAGTAAAATATAAAGAAGTATTCAAAAAGCATCATGAAGTAAATCTTGGCTTTATGAGTTTCTTTACAAAGGCTTGTTGCTTCGCTTTGCAGGAATGGCCCGCCGTGAATGCCGGTATAGATGGAGACAATATTATTTACCATGATTATTGCGATATTTCTATTGCCGTATCTTCTCCTAAAGGCCTTGTAGTTCCGGTGATTAGAAATGCCGAAAGCCTTAGTATGGCGGGGATTGAAAAAGAGGTTGTGCAGCTGGCTACAAAGGCAAAAGAAAGTAAGCTTAAGATTGAAGAAATGACCGGCGGAACATTCACCATTACAAATGGCGGAATATTTGGCTCGTTAATGAGCACACCAATAATCAATATACCGCAGAGCGCCATTCTTGGAATGCATAATATAGTAGAGCGGCCAATCGCTTTAAAAGGCCAGGTGGTTATCAGGCCAATGATGTATGTAGCCGTTAGCTATGATCATCGTATTATAGATGGCCGTGAATCTGTAAGCTTCCTGGTAAGGCTAAAAGAAATGCTGGAAAATCCAGAACAATTGCTGTTTGGTAAAGATCCTATAAAGGCTTTGCTTGAGTTATAATGGAGCAGGATAAACAAACAATTAATGGATAATCCTGAAAAGCAGTCTTTTGAAGAAAATACAAAAAATTACGCTCTCAAATATTTACAATTTGCTTCTTCAATAATTTCCGGATATAATGGTACTGAACCTTTCCATCTATATCTAAAAAAATATTTCTCCTCAAATAAAAAGCATGGCTCACGTGATCGGAAACAGATTTCCGCTTTATGCTATGATTATTTTCGGTTAGGCCACGGCGTTATAACAGATGTATCTTTGCAAGAGAAATTTCTCCTCGGAATATTTTTATGTGAATCATCGCCATCTTCTTTATTGGCTGCTTTTAACCCGCTATGGAATGATAAAGTCAATGAAACTTTAGGAACTAAACTGAAGATTATTGAAGAGCTATTTGATATAAAAAAAATTTTTCCTTTCAATGAATATTTGGGTGATAAAATCAATGTAGCTCAATTCGCTTTATCCTTTCTAAAACAACCAAAATTATTTATAAGAATAAGGCCCGGAAAAAAATCCAGTGTTTTAGATAAACTTGCAAGGGCAAATTTTTCATTTGAAAAATTGAATGATGATTGTATAGCATTTGCCCACAATGAAAAGGTAACTGATATTCTTAGCGTTGATAAAGAAGCCGTAGTTCAGGATTATAATTCACAAAGAGTGGGCGAGGTTCTTTTGAAATATTTTACTCCTCTTACTGATGTTGCTGACGAGAACAATTCACCAATAAGTGTTTGGGATTGCTGCGCGGGCAGCGGTGGCAAATCTATTCTTGCGGCAGATATGCTTAAAAATATCGAACTAACGGTCACCGATATACGTTCTTCAATTATTCAAAATCTCCATAAGCGTTTTGCTTTCGCAGGTATAAAAAATTATAAGTCTTTCGTAGCAGATATTGCATCAAAAATTAAGTTGTCTATTGATAATAATTTTGAACTTATTATTGCTGATGTTCCATGCTCCGGCTCTGGCACGTGGTCAAGAACACCGGAGCAATTAACTTTTTTTAAAGAAAAAGAAACTGATAAGTATGCCCAACTTCAAAAGAATATTATAAAAAATGTTGTGCCTTACCTTGACAATAACGGCATTTTGCTTTATATAACCTGTTCTGTTTTCAAAAAAGAAAATGAAGATAATGTCGATTTTATCTTAGAAACATTTCATCTTACTTTATTAAAAACGGAATACCTCGAAGGTTATGAAATGCAGGCTGACACGTTGTTTGTAGCTGTGTTCAGAAAAGAGCTACTAAGTCATTAATCAATTAACAAAGGATATTCTTATTGCATCAGCAGCTTAAAGTTTTCGCTTGCTTTTCCATCAGAAAATATCAGGATATAAAGACCTTTTGCCAGCGGTTGCAGATTATTAAATTTGATTAATTGAACCTGGTCTTGTTGCAGATCAACTGTTTTTAGCAAATATAATTTGCCTGACATATCGTATAATGCGAAGGTGCCTGTGCCAGATATTGCAGGTTTTATAAGTACAGAAAATTCGTTATTAAAAGGATTTGGAAAGACCTTTAGTTGTTTATCTCCCAATATAGAAACCATGTTTTTAGCGATGCGTTGTTGCAGCAAAGCATCGTAAGCG
>JBBPZF010000980.1:0-12247 GCA_038199105.1 Chitinophagales bacterium
ATTTTTGCTGATAAAAAATTTACTATTACTCAATTTACAAGGGTGAAAAAATTGTTGAGCGATCATTTTCCTATTGTTGCAGATATGGTTGCGGGCAAAAAATAAAATATCTTATTATCTTTGATAAAATGAAAACAATTTCAAACCGCTCTTTTTTCTTCGCCAGTTGTTGCCTTTGCGGCAGACAGTAATACATTTGTAAGCTGTAGCTATTAACACCAATATTTACTTTTTTCTTAATAATTTTTTATGCCACTCAAATTATATAATTCGCTCTCCAGGCAAAAGGAAGAATTTGTTTCTATCACCCCTAAACATGTGGGCTTGTATGTATGCGGCCCTACCGTAAGCGGTGAGAGCCATCTCGGTCACGCGAGGGGCTTTACCACTTTTGATATCGTGTACAGGTACCTGTTATATCTCGGCTATAAAGTGCGCTATGTGCGCAATATTACAGATGCCGGGCACTTCGAGGAGGAAGGACGTGAGGCTGAAGACAAAATTTCAAAAAAAGCTTTGCTCGAAAAAGTAGAGCCTATGGAGCTGGTGCAGAAATATACCAACCTCTTTCATTGGGCGATGAAAAAATTAAACAATCTTGAGCCAAGCATTGAGCCAACTGCCACGGGGCACATTGTAGAGCAGATAAGCATGATCGAACAATTAATTGACGCCGGCTATGCTTATGAAATAAACGGCTCTGTTTATTTTGATGTAAAAAAATATGCTGCATCGCACGATTACGGAAAATTGAGTGGCCGTAAAATTGATGATCTGTTAGAAACGACACGCCTCCTCGAGGGACAGGACGAAAAAAGAAATAAAGCTGATTTTGCCCTATGGAAATTAGCGCCACCGGAACATATCATGCGATGGAAAAGCCCGTGGGGAGAAGGGTTTCCGGGCTGGCATATTGAATGCTCTGCAATGGCAACAAAATATCTTGGGCCACGCTTTGATATACATGGCGGCGGCATGGATCTCTTATTCCCGCATCATGAAAGCGAGATTGCACAAAGCACCATTTGCAATAATATGCAACCGGCGAAATACTGGATGCATAACAATATGATTACAGTAAATGGTAAAAAAATGGGTAAGAGTTACAACAACCAGATTAAGCTTACCGAAATGTTCAGCGGAGATCATCCGTTACTCACGCAGCCCTTTGACCCAATGACTATCCGGTTTTTCATATTGCAAACGCATTATAGAAGTACGCTTGATTTTAGCAGCGAGGCACTGGTGGCATCAGAAAAAGGTTTTAAAAGATTGTGGGAAGCATACACAATTTTAAAATCACTGGAAGCAGATAAAGATTGGCCGGCGCAGGACCAGGAACTTGACGATAAAATAAATAAGCTTATTGAAGAATTTAAAGAATTTATGAATGATGATTTCAATACGGCAAAAGTGTTGGCCAATATGTTTGAAATAGTTCCGGTAATAAATTCTATAAAAGATAAGCTAATTTCAATTGATGCCATTTCTTCGGCTACACTTCACCGTATGAAGGAGCGCTTTTCAATTTACCTGGTTGATGTATTCGGATTGAAAGATGGTTCTGCCTTCAATGAAACTTTGAACGGAGTAATGAATCTCGTGACAGAAATCAGGCGGGATGCGAAGCTGAAAAAGGATTTTGTAACATCAGACAATATACGGAAACAGCTTGCTGATCTGGGCATCAACATGAAGGATGAAAAAGATGGCTCCATCAGTTGGGTTAGCAAATCGTAAAGTCCTGATTACACGCATTGTTTTAAACCAGTCAACAATATTTTATTCCGGATAAATAATTTTTCTTTTACATGGAACATCTTCTTCATTTATCAAAAGATAAAAAGCTAAAGGCGATCATTGACGTGCAGGAACCTTATGTTTTGGAAAAAAGAAAAAAAGTTTATTTAAGGTTATGTTCTTCCATCCTTAGCCAGCAACTGAGCACTAAAGTTGCCAAAGTGTTGTACCAAAGATTCCTTGATTTGTTTGATGGCAAAGAGCCAACCCCCGCGCAGATATTAGCAACACCACCAATCGCTTTTAGAAATATTGGTTTTTCAAATGCAAAAGCTTCCTATGTACATAATGTCGCCCGCTTCTTTATAGAAAATAAAATTACAGATACGGCTTTACACAAAATGAGCAATGAAGAAGTACTCGCGTTGCTCACGCAAATAAAAGGCGTGGGAAAATGGACCGTTGAAATGATACTGATGTTTACGCTTGGCAGAGAAGATGTTTTTGCGATAGATGACCTTGGCCTGAAACAAAGTGTAGTGAAGCTTTATAAGCTAAAAGAAACTGATCCAAAATTATTGAGAGAGAAAATTCAAAAGATATCACTTAAATGGTCTCCGTACCGCACTTACGCCTGCCGTTATTTATGGGGTTGGAAAGATGCCTAAGACTATTTCTTTTTTATCAAAGGGTTATTAGTTCCATTCACCACATTATCTACCACTACAAAATCCGACAGCTTCGAAAAAAACTGCGTAAGGGTTTTACAACCGTATGCACGCACATCAAAACTGGGATCAAGCTTTCGTAAATTAATCCCGAGGTTGGAGATGTAAGCTTCATTACTTTCATTGATGCTCATATCATACGCTTTATTTATCAGCTTGGTGTTTAGGGGTGTTCTTGTACTTTGTCTTTTTACCGCTTCTTTCTTTTCAGGCTTTTCAGATTTTGGTTCGAGGTTTTCTACGTAAGTAAAAATTTCGCAAGACTTCACAAAGGCGTTTGGTGTTTTCTGTTCACCAATTCCCATCACAAAAATTCCATGCTCCCGTATACGCTTTGCAAGGCCAGTGTAATCGCTATCGCTGGATACAATGCAAAAACCATCCACTAGGCCTGCATGCAAAATATCCATCGCATCTATTATCAAAGCGCTGTCAGTAGAATTTTTTCCGGTAGTGTATGAAAATTTTTGAATGGGGTTAAAAGCCATCTCATTAAGCAGGCTCTTCCAGTGATTCATGTGCTGCGTAGTCCAATCGCCATACACCCGCCTGATGGTTACTTTACCATATTTCGAGGCTTCTTCAAGAATGAGTTCTATTAATTTAGATTGCGCATTATCTCCATCAACCAGCAGCGCAATTTTTTGATTTTTTATATCCATGTTTTTTTCTTGCTGCAAAATTATGATTAATGCTTCATATAGGTTTTTTATGTGATTATAGAATGCGCGGCTGTTATTTCTTCTGTTACATTTTAGTTTCGTTTTACAACGGCCGGCATCAATATTTTATTTCCTTTCATTAGGGTGAATCTTTTATCTTTGGCAATAACAAAAAAATTATGAAGTTTATTGTTTCCTCCACGCAATTATTAAAGCATCTTCAGCAGATAAGCGGCGTTATAAATGCTAATACGGTTTTACCTATTCTTGAAGATTTTCTTTTTGAAATAGATAAAAGTAAGCTTACAATAGTTGCGACTGACCTGGAAACAGTGATGAAAATTCACATGGATATTGAAGCGAAAGACAGCGGCAGGGTATGTATTCCAGCAAGAATTTTATTAGACTCGCTTAAGAATATTCCTGAACAACCGTTGACTTTTAATATTGATAAAAACTTTGCGGTAGAGATAACAAGTGATAATGGTAAGTATAAAGTAATGGGTGAAAATCCTGACAACTTTCCAAAGGAACCAGCCGCAGATACCGCCACTACTTTTTCTGTTCCATCATCTGCACTTCTAACGGCAATCAATAAGTGCCTTTTTGCCGTAAGCAGTGATGACCTGCGCCCTGCTATGACGGGGGTCTTTTTTGAACTTTCAGAGAAAGGAATTACGTGTGTTGCAACAGATGCTCATCGGCTTGTAAGATTCACTCGCCTCGATGTAGCTTGCCCGCAAAAGGATACTTTTATAGTTCCAAAAAAGCCGCTCACCTTATTGAAAAGTGTATTGCCCTCAAATGATGATGCGCTTGAGATTTCTTATAACAGCAATCATCTTTTCGTTAAGCAAAAAGAAACGGAACTGGTTTGTCGTCTTATTGATGCAAGATTTCCTGATTACAAAGTAGTGATACCAACGGATAATCCTTACAAACTCACCGTAAATAAAAGTGATTTTCAAAACGCCCTGAGAAGAGTAAGCGTCTTTTCCAATAAAAGCACCAACCAGGTAGCGCTTACTATTAGCGGCAGTGAACTTCAGTTAGCAGCGCAGGATGTGGATTTCAGCTTTGAAGGAAATGAACGTATGACTTGTCAATACGATGGCGAGGACTTACAGATAGCTTTCAATGCAAAATTCTTGATTGAAATGCTTAGTGCTGCCGATACTGATGAAATCACCATCGAACTAAGCACGCGCACGAAAGCCGGTATCGTAAAGCCAACTGAAAAGAACGAGAACGAAGAGCTTTTGATGTTGGTAATGCCTCTTATGCTTAATAATTAAACAGCCTGTTCCCGCACGTTTCGTAAAAGCCTAGCGATTTTTCTCTGAAGAAATTTCTCTTTGAGCTACTGCTTTCACTTGATATTTAATTTTCGCAAAATAGTATTCTGTATTTTTAATACTTAAGTAAACTTGTAATTATGGTGTGGATCATTTTAGGTGTGCTTCTTTTCGGAATTACCGGTGTCATTGTTAAAAACAATCCTGCGCTTTCGCGATATAAAAGTGTGGGAAGAATAATAGCCTTGTTATTTATTGTACTCGGCATTTTGTTTGCCTGCATCGTACAAATAAATATAGGAGAGGCTGGTGTAAAAGTTTTATTTGGCAAGGTGCAAAATGACGTTTTAAGAAGTGGCCTTCACTTTGTAAATCCGCTGCTTGAGATAGAAAGGGTGGATATAAAAACACAGAATTATACCATGAGTGGCGTTAACGACGAAGGTGATAAATCGGGGGACGATGCCATTAAAGTGCTTGCCAGTGACGGGCTTGAGGTTACTATTGATCTTACTGTTCTGTATAGGGTAGTAGCGAGTGAAACGCCTAAATTATTAAGTGAAACAGGCCCTGACTTTAAAGATAAGATCGTGAGGCCGCTGACACGTACTAAGATCCGGGACAATGCTGTCTATTACCAGGCTGTAGAATTATTCAGCAACCGCCGCGATGAATTTCAACAAAGAATTTATAAAAGCATAGAATCAAATTTTAAGCAAAGGGGCTTGCTGCTTGAGCAATTATTGATAAGAAATATTACTTTACCGAATTCAGTAAAAGCATCCATAGAGTCTAAGATAAATGCTGAGCAGGATGCCAAGAAAATGGAATTTATTTTACAAAAGGAAAGACAGGAAGCAGAACGAAAAAGAGTTGAGGCACAAGGTATTGCGGATTACCAAAGGATAATTAATACAGGCCTCACAGAAAATCAATTGCAATACGAGCAAATTCAAGCGATAAAAGAACTTGCGCTAAGCCAGAATGCCAAAATAGTTATGATGGGTAAGGGCAGTGCTCCGATAATTATTGACGGAAAATAAATGACGCCATGGAATTAGTTACAATAAGAACTTTCAACAATTATTTTTCAGCAAATATTTTATTAACGAAGCTAAGGGATGCCGGCTTTCAATGTTACCTGAAAGATGAATATACTGTAACAATTGACCCGCTGCTTACCAACGCTGTTGGCGGTATAAAGCTGGTTATAAGAAAGGAAGATGAGCAGGAAGTAATTAGCATCATGGAGCTTTTTGATGATCAATACAGGCGCAGCGCCGTATGCCCAAAGTGCGGCTCACACGATATACATTTTGTTCCAAAAAGGTCAACGGCGAACATGGTAACGGCAATACTAAGTTGGCTTTTCTCTGACTATGCAGTATCTGCTGATAATGTGTATCAATGCGGTGTGTGCGGTTTTGAAAGCGATAGTTTACCCGAGACAATGCAAAATACCTTTAACTATTACGAACCGGAAATGTTGAATTGAATCAATATTTTTTGCTTTCACTTTTAGTTCTGTTATAAAATTTACCATTGAAAACAATAGCGCTTATACCCGCCCGTTATGCCGCAACCCGCTTCCCGGCTAAGCTTATGCAAATGCTTGGGAATAAAACGGTGATTAGGCATACCTATGAAAATACGGTCGCGACACTTCTTTTTGATGAGGTAATCGTGGTAACAGACAGTGAAATAATTTTTAATGAAATTATTGAAAATGGCGGCTATGCCATTATGAGTAAAGGTGAGCATGAAAGCGGCAGTGACCGCATAGCAGAGGCAGTGATGGATATTGATGTAGAAATAATAATAAACGTACAGGGCGATGAGCCTTTTGTAAAAAAAGAAATCCTGGAAAAGTTAATTAATGTTTTTGTTGATGATCGAAATAAGCAAATACAGGTGGCCTCACCAATGCATGAAATAACAGACAGCGCCATAATTAAAGATCCTAACGTGGTAAAAGTGGTTGTTGATAAAAACATGTTTTCATTATTGTTCAGCCGCAGCATAATTCCTTTTGCGAGAAGCAACGAGGAAGGCATAAAATATTATAAACATGTAGGTATCTACGCTTATAGAAAAAATGCACTTATTAACTTTACCAATTGGCCGGTGACCCCGTTGGAGGCCGCAGAAAAAATAGAATGCCTCCGGTATTTGGAAAATGGAACCAGGTTAAAAATGGTTCTCACAAAAGAATCGCCCATTTCTATTGATACAAAAGAAGATTTGGAAAAGGCCCGGAAACTTTTGTGATTTTTTTCTAATTGAATTTAACATCGTAACATTCCGAAAATAAAATACACTCAATGACAATACGCATGCTACTTAGGTATTCACTTATTCTTTTTATTGTTTCACTTATTGCCTGCAACCCGAAAGACAAAGCAGAGATTGAAAAATCTGCTTCTGTTTTCGATATCGCGCAGGGCAAAGCCTCCATAACCCAGAGCAACCTGAATTTTATGAAAGCCTTTAAAGCTGGTGACTCCATCGGCGTCGCGGATAGCTATGCAAAGGATGCTAAAATTATGCCTCCCAACAGATCTGCGATTTTAGGAAAAATAGAAATAAAAAGATTTATTTCTTCGCTCATGAATACATCTGTAAAAGATTTTCAACTTACGACCATCAATGTTTGGGGAGATAGCAGTATCCTGGCAGAAGAAGGGACATACATTCTGGCTGATAGTGCGGAAACGCAGTTAGATAAAGGTGAATATCTTGTATTATGGAAGCCCGAAGCCGGCAATTGGAAGATGTTTCGTGACATCTGGACAAGCGACTTTCTTCCTGTTGACAGTTTACCGCCTGTTGATAGTTTACCGAAAGAATAAAAAGTTACTTTTTCAATACCGATATTTATTAAGATTTATGAGACGCCCAAAAGAATATTTATCACTTATAAACCCGTTCGAGTCTATTCGTACAAAAAAAGTGCTTCAGGTAAATCCCACTGTTGAAACTTTTAGAAAAGATGCGGAATCTACCAGGATATATGTCTACGATTTTGATAAAGAAAACATAACTGAAACCAAGGTTGAAAACCTTGAAAATTGTTACAAGTATATTGATACCGCTACGGTGAGCTGGATAAATATTGATGGCCTTCGAAAGAAAGATGTGGAAAATATTTCAGCGCATTTTGCTGTTCACCCGCTTATAGCAGAAGATATATTGAGCGTAGGGCAAAGACCAAAAATGGATGAGATTGATAATATTTTGTTTTGTTTACTTAATATGCTTTTCTATGATAATCTAACCAAGTCGGTAGAAACGGAGCAAATAAGTATCGTGTTAGGCAGCAACTTTGTTCTTAGCTTCCAGGAAGATCCTTCAAAAGATGTGTTTAATCCTTTACGAGAAAAGCTCAAGATAAGAGCAAGTAAGGTAAGGCAGAATGGACCAGATTTTCTTTTTTATTCTTTAATAGATATGATAGTAGATAACTATTATATCATTATGGAAAAATTAGGAGAAAATATTGAAATGCTGGAGGAGGATATTATACGCCGAAGTGATACACGGGCTCTTGCAAGGATCAATATGCTTCGTAAAGAAATGATTGTTTTAAAAAGAAGCGTTGGACCGGTGCGGGAACTTGTGAATGGAATTTTGCGAAGCGAGAGCGAATTGATCGATGAAAAAACCGAAAGATATTTTAAAGACGTTTATGACCATATAGTGCAGGCAAATGATCTCGCAGAAAGTTACCGTGATATGATGATTAACCTGCAGGACCTTTACTTAAGCAACGTGAATTTGAAAATGAATGAAGTGATGAAAGTGATGGCGATTGTGACTTGCCTGCTTGCTCCTGCCACAGTTATCGGCGGAATTTTTGGAATGAACTTTACCAGGATTCCCTGGTTGCACAATAATTATGGATTTTTTATTGCGGTAAGCCTGATGCTTGTTATTCCTATCTATATGATTTTTTTGTTTAAAAGAAAAGGTTGGTTTTAGCAGCAAACTTATTTACACCTAATCTTTACCGTTAGTTAGTCTTGGGTTGTTTGTAAATAGGCACAGTGCTACACGGTTCTCCATACATAATACTTTTAGCAACCGGCCTTAAAATTTTTGTTATCTCCACGTACGCTGTATCCGGAATTTTCTTTTCTCCACAACCTTTTACAACAATTCTTTTATCAGCAAATTCACCTGCATTTATCTTCCACAAATTTTTCAAAAATAACACATCGAATAATGTTTCTTCGTTACCAAAAACAACTTCCCTGGCAACCGGTTCAAGATAAGTGGCTGCCAGCATATAAGCCCATATAGGAATGATAGCATCTGCACTACAGGTAATTCCTACATTTTTATCTTTATATATTGACCAGTCATAATTTTTTAAGCCTTCACGGTAATCTTTTTCCTTTAAAATAAGCTCCATAAATAAATGATCTTTCAAGTCAAATAGTGCTGTTTCACCTTTTGGATAAAATTTTTCAAGATCAATAGTTACGAGTGCGCTTTGTGCCACTTTATTTATAATAACTTCTTCCATAAATTTTAGATTATTGTAAAGTTACAAATATCATTTTTGTCGGACTGTTAGCTTAACAAAACAAAAGAGCCATCCGGCTTATGGCAGATGGCTCTTATAAATTATTTTTTTTTACCTAAAAGAATTTGCTCCGGCTGTCTTTAATTTTTGCCATTTTCTTAAGTGAGTTAAAAGATTGGCCCAGTGCTGATTGCATCATCCTGCTTTCTTCCCCTTGCATTTGTTGGCTTTGCATTTCCGGCAGCAGCGTAGCTTTAGCTGAAATATTATTAGTTTTTATAACAAATACACCGGTATTTCCTGCAATAGGCGGCGATACTTTTGTTTGATATGCACTATTAAAAGCTGCGCCTGCTACCTTCGGTTCACTTCCTACGCCATTTATTATTTGAGCATCAAAGGTAAGTGTGGAATCAGACCCTGTCGTCAACACCTGTTGATTGTAAGCGGAAGCTGCTGCCTCGAGTGTTGCCGGATTATTTAATTTTTTCTTTATCTGCTCAGCTTTTTTCATGTTCCGTATGGTCGGCTCAACCATGGGCCTGGACGTACTTACATCAGGATTTCCCTCCTCCACTTTTTTATCAACAGTCGCCACCACAAATTCGTCTTTCAACGAAAATGGATCTGACACATCGCCCACTTTTGAATCGAACGCCCACTTAATTATTTGCCTTGCATCCTGCAAACCGCCGAGCTGATAATCATTTTCTTTTATCGCAGTTGGCGACGTTATTTTGGTTAAGCCATTTTGTGAAATGTATTTGTCAAAAGCTGCTTTATCTGTGGTTTGCCCGGAAAGCTTTGTGGCCGCAGCGTTTGCCATATTTATAGTCTCATCGCTTGGAACTATTTCCTTTGCCATATAGGCTATCTTATAAGCTGGCTCCGGGTTTATCTTATTGAGTATTTCAATATAGTGATAGCCGAAATTTGTTTTTATCACCTTCTTTGTTTCACCTTTATCATTAAGTAAAAAGTCACCGAATTCTTTTGCAAACCCTTCACCTTGTATGGTCGTAAGATCAAAAGTCATTACTCCCTGGTCGTTATGGGCTGCTTTATCTGTGGAATATTTAGCTTCCAATGAATCAAAGTTAGCCCCGTTTTTTATAGCCACTGCTACGCTATCTGCAATTCTCTTTGCTGTGCTATCCGGCATTAAAGCCTGGCCGCTTTGCGGGTCATTGGTTCCTAATAATATATGCCTGCATTTTATGCTGTCAGGCAAAACTTTTTCTGATAATATTTTTGCAAGTACATAATTTTTGCTATCGAGATAGGGGCCGTACACGCCACCTTGTGATAATGATAAAATAGAGTCTTTGAACGGAACTTGTATTTTGCTCTTTGGCGTGTAGCCATCAAAAAATGAAATTGCAGAAGAGTTTCTTCCTAAGAAAGCTTTCATATTTGAGTCTGCGGCAAACTGCGGCTTCAATTGCTCCAACGCTTCCTTGGCATTTGCACTGTCTGCATGATTAGGTGCCGCGCTGAATGTTACATAAGATATCATGCGGCCGGGTTCCTGTTTAAACCTTAATTTATTTTTATTTACATAATCTTCAATCTCGTTATCAGTAACTTTTACGGTGCTGTCAGATATCACTGTGTAAGGTATAGCAGCGTAGGAAATAGTAGCAAACTTGTTTTTTTGCTCGTCCATTTCTTTTGAGAGCCAGGTGGGTGTATAGATACTGGCCGCTATAAGAGACGTATATTTTGTATATAAACTATTAAGGCGCATCGGATCAATCACCTGGGTGATGATCGCGTTTCTTTGCTCATCATTTTTTGTTTTCTTTGTTTGCGCCCACCATTGCTTGGCTTGCTCAATATCATATTGCCCGGTTTCTTTGTTAGTAAAAGCCTGCTTCAACTGCTGCGGTGCATCTTCACTAAACATTATAGAGCTCATTTCTTTTGGAGTGAACGTCAGTCCAAGATCATTGAATTGTTCATTAACAATTTTTTCTGCTACCATTTGGTCCCATACCGACTGCATTATTTGCTGCCGCTGATCCGCACCGCCATTAGGATACTGTTGTTCCATATCCTTTACCTTGGTATTGAAATCATCGTATTCTATCTTATCTCCGTTTACGCTACCAAGCGTAGTTGCATTTACACCTCCGAATAGCTTACCTGTTCCGCTTTTAG
Organism: Chitinophagales bacterium; assembly: GCA_038199105.1. Classification (GTDB taxonomy): domain Bacteria; phylum Bacteroidota; class Bacteroidia; order Chitinophagales; family Chitinophagaceae; genus Ginsengibacter. The sequence continues at coordinate 11,111 of JBBPZF010000980.1, forward strand.
AATCCATTAAAATAAACCCGATAAGGCTCAATGCGATAATAGCAATTACGATAACAGCACCCTTTTCACGTATAGTCTGTATGATTGACATAGTTGTTTAACTCTTAATTTTAAAATAAGGACGGCAAAAATAACGTAAATTAATATAGGAACAAATTGTGGAAAACGCACCAGTCATAGTATAGGCAAGTACTTCAAGCTTTTTTTTAATATAAAGGGATATCTTCAAAAAAAGCTGGTTTTTTATTTTTCACATGACCCTGTTAGAAATTTACATTTCATGTTAGTAAGGTTAGCTTTTCCAGATTTTTATCTTTAAAAGAATATGAAAACTAAGCCCTTTTTTACAGCTTTTACTTTCTCATGTAAAAGAGAAACAAATTATCCATGCCAGTTTCACAAAATATTTTAAAAAATGTATCCTTTACTTTTCCACTGCAATTTTTATTAACGAATGTTTATAAGGTCCTTTTAAAGTAACACCATTGTTAAATATCAATGTTGAATACTTGTGTAACAGTGGTGGATAAAATGTATTTTTTAATTTTACATCAAACACAATAAGTTTTGTTTCCACAAATTCACATACATAATAGTAATAAGCTATTATATAAATAATGTATTAATATTAAATACTATGGCAGATATCAACATTGAAGCAGCCCGCGGGTCTTTAGAAAAAAAAGGTTTCCTGGACATTGATATTGACGTTAACTTAGACCTCTTCGCAGAAATAGAACGTTTAAAAAAAGAAAAAAATGCCATCATACTTGCCCATTACTACCAGGAACCCGATATTCAGGACGTTGCAGACTTCATTGGAGACAGCCTCGGCCTTGCCCAAAAGGCACAATCCACAGATGCAGATATAATCGTTTTTGCCGGTGTACATTTCATGGCGGAAACAGCAAAGATTTTAAATCCGCATAAAAAAGTTCTACTGCCCGATCTCAAAGCAGGATGTTCTTTGAGTGATTCCGCACCACCAGCATTATTTAAAAAATTCAAGGGTAAATATCCCGACCACATTGTCATCACTTACATAAACTGTTCGGCTGGAATGAAAGCTTTGAGTGATATTATCTGCACATCGTCTAACGCCCAGGCAATAATCGAAAGCCTGCCTAAAGATCAAAA
>JBBPZF010000981.1:0-3575 GCA_038199105.1 Chitinophagales bacterium
AACAAGGAACCAGAATCTAGGCTACAATCCCAATATATCCAACATACCCAGGATTGTATATTTCACTTTTCTCTTTAAGAATATTATGCCGCCTATAATAGCCAATGAGATAAGCAGCACTGATGGTAAGCATGAAAGGGTGCAGACATCCGGCATTGAAAGCACTACGGGTGTTATTGATGTGCTCAACAATCAACACACATTATTTTTTAGAAAATAAAAAGCAATTACAATGATGAAAAGAATAAAATATTTGTTGGTGCTTGTTGTACTTACAGGCATGTTCAATTCCTGTAAAAAAATACCGGACGGTTTCTTAAGCCCGCTGGTACGGTATGAGGAAGACCCTATCATCATCCAGAAAGGAAGAACGAAAGTAAGCTCGGCCCTGAATTTTGATGGCTCAACCAAGCCTGCAAAAATAAGGATGGTGCACATTTATGATAAAGCGACCGGCAAAATTGTGGACGATATTTTTCTAAAACAATATCCCATAAAAATATGGACCGGCTTATACGACAGTAAAACAGATACAACACTGGCTTTGATTGCAGCCAAGCAAAAGGATACACTTATGACGCCAATCGTGATCAATGACGTGAGTGGGCAGGTAGAAGCAAATTTCACTACGTTCAACTTGCCGTCAGGAGATTATGAATTTGATTTGGAGATATCTAACGATGCGTCAACGATGCTCTATCCCAAGCTTGGACAGATACAATTAATTGATGCACCAGCTTTTGAAGCCAATCCGGAATTGGGTACACCTTATTTGAGAATGATAAGAGTAGGTAACGAGTCGATGGGTACAAGCATTTTTAGCCCGATAGTAAGCGTGGAGCGCACAGCGGATGAGCCTAACAAAGTAATTCTAAAGATCGTTGATAAAAACGGCGTGCCTTTCAATCCTAATGCAGGCGAAATTTTGCGCAGGCCTAACGGAGGTGTTAACCCTATTCCTCCTTATTTGCAAACCTTGCAGGATTATTCTTTAAAAACCGAGGTGTTTGACGACAGGATGGAATTCACTTTTGGTGTGTTACCTTTTCCGTTAGCATCACTTGGTAATGGGTATAATATTTATTACAGAATTCCGACACAATTTTTCAGTCACGATGACCAGGTAAAATATCCCGACGGGCAATATTCGGCAAATCCAAGATTTGTTTTCAGGGCTTATTTACCCGGCACTTACCTGATCACTTATCATGCACCTGACATCACGCATAAATAAACTAAAGTTTGTTTTTTTCATAGCAGTCGTTTAACACAGTAGGAGGATAGAGTTCACTTTATTCCTCCTGTTTTTTTTTAAAGAAAATAGTTATTCAAATTAAATGATTATAAAAAATTGTTCCTTGCTCTTTTTATCATTAATATTTTTTGCAAATGTGCATTCGCAAAATATTAACGACACCGTGCATCCTTCTAGCACCGAAGTAGTAAGTCCTATTCATAAAACAAGTTTTAATAATGAAGGACAATGCCCCGAACGTAAGCAGGGCGGCAACTCGCGAATGATAGATGGATACCAGGTTTTTGATGGTTCTATGGATGGCGACCGCCAGGTAGATCCGCAAATTGCTGTAGGCGGTGGCTACATATTAGAAGGCTCTAATAAGGGACTGATTATTTATGATAAGAAAGGAAATTTTATTCAAGGCGTGTCTCAAAAATGTTTCAACAATGGAATAGACCCAAAAATGTTTTTTGATGTCCATAATAAAATTTTTGTGTTTGATATGTGGTGGTATTATGATAAAGAAAAAACGAAGCCTGTAAATATTGCTGTCTCTGAAACCAGCGACCCTACCGGGGCCTGGAATATTTATCCTGTCTCCAGGATTGAAGAAGTAGATGGTGGTGGCATTGGCTATAGCAAAAAATGGATTGGCTATTCTTATCCGGGTGGAGAAAAAAATACTTTCATACTGCGTACCGCTGATGTGAAAGCGGGAAAGCCTGCCACCATTTATCATTTTAAGGGTAGCCTGGGCAACCCTGTTTTTGTGCAGGATGATATTGATGATTTGTATTTTTTTTCGATTGAAGATGATGACTTTATTATTCGCAAAGTATCAGAAGATGCGAAGGGGGAACCTTATAGCCAGGTAGTTTCCAAACGTCCTCATAACTTAAAATATATTGATTACCCGCCGCAGTCTCCACAAAAAGGAACGGAACAAAAAGTATCAAGCGGCGATCGTAATCCTAAAAACTGTGCATTGCAAAATGGAAGCATCTGGTTTTCACAGGCTGTCAATTGCGAAGGACGTTCCGCTGTTCAATGGCATCAAATAAATGCGGGTGATGGAAACATTCAACAAACAGGTTTGATTAAAAGCGATACAACGAATTATATTCAAACAACCATTGCCGTGAATAAAAAAAATGATGTGCTTATCGGTTTTCAGGAAGTGAATGGCAATTCGTTTATAAGCCCGCGATTTACTTTTAGAATGGCTAAAGATGCAAAGGGAACTACGCGGAAAATTATAAGAGTTGGCGAAGGAGTTGGCGCTACTGATGGAACTTCATGGGGAGATTACAGCGGCAGTATTATTGATGCAGATAACATGCTTGATCTATGGACTGTACAAAGCAGGGCCAATACGAAAGGAAAAGCTGAGTCAGTTATTGTAAAAGTTCTTTTCAAAAAACAATAAAATTATTCTAAATATTCATTTAAATAATCGATAGTTGAGTTAATTTAAAACGATGTTTTTAAAAATACTATTCTACATCTTTTTTTTATGCTTTGCAATAAAAAATATTTCATTAGCACAACCCGGTATTAAATATCCTATTCCGTCATTCATACCAGGTAAATATCAGGTAGAACAGATAAATAGAAAGTATGGTATGTTTCTTCATTTTGGGATGAATACATTTCACAACGTTGAATGGTCTGATGGTTCGCTGCCAGCCTCTTCTTATGACCCAGATGCAATTGATGCAGAGCAATGGGTAAGAACTGCTAAAGAAGCAGGTATGAAATACGTGATATTAATTACAAAACATCATGATGGTTTTTGTTTGTGGAATAGTGAATACACTAATTATGATGTAAACAATTCAGGGAACAAAACAAATGTTGTTGAAGCGGTTGCAAAGGCTTGCAAAAAATATGACATTGGTTTGGGACTTTATTATTCTTTATGGGACCGGCATGCGAATGCTAACGTAGAAGATTCATTACAGGACGAAAACTATAATAAATATATTATTGAGCAGTTAAATGAACTCATCAATATTGCTAAAAAATGCAAAATTAAAATTGTTGAATTTTGGTTTGATGGAGGTTGGTTAAAACAAAATTACAGGTGGCCAACAGAAAAAATTTATAAAACTATTAAATCACGGGAGCGTCAATGCCAGGTTGGTATCAATTGGTCGATAGGAACTCCTGAAAATTTGGACCAGCCCACGGTTTTACCTACGGAACAGAAAGCCGGTTATCCTATTCGGTACTTCCCAAGTGATTTTAGATTGGGTGATCCATATTTACCAGCCAATCCCGATCCCAAAATATTTTCTCATGACAATAAGCGATATTATATGCCATGGGAATCTAC
>JBBPZF010000982.1:0-5969 GCA_038199105.1 Chitinophagales bacterium
AAATCAATATAACCATCAGAAGTACCTACATATCCCACAGACCTTTTTACAAAATCGGAATAAAAACAAGCAAGCGCTAATGTAATGCCTTCCCTGTGTGCAAATAACATCTGTTTTCCTTTGTAATCGCCGAGCCAGCCATCATTTCCTTCTCCCTGGTTATTGATATGTGGGGCAAGCAATACATAAATTTTATATTTAGTTGAATCATTCCTTTTAAGCGGGGTGAATTTTATTTTTTGAAGTAATGTATCCCTGAACGGGTCGGTAATAATTTCTTTTTCAATAGTATATTTTTTTTGAACACAGGTATTTATAATTTGAAATGCAGGCACGCCTTCTTTCATCCATCTAATACTGTGTTCCGTATCTCTTTTTTCTTCAGAAAAAAAATCGTTTCCATCAGTAACTATTAATTCCATGTCCCTTAAGCAGGCGGTATCTTCTCTCGGGTAATATACTTCATTTACAATTCCGTGGCTTAACGTAAAGATTACATTGGAGGATGAATTTATTGATTTCCCAATTCCTGATTTGGCGCTGGAAGTCCAGCGGGGAGAAATACCGGAAGCGCCCGGCGGTGTTGAGTTATAGTCCATTTTTTTATATTTTAATTAATGAAATACCCAACTCTCTATCCATTTGTCTTTCTAAATAAACGGGAGATTCATTAAGGATTATTTCTAATGTAGGATGAACAATTGCTTTCATTACATGGCCACCATGCGCAGTGCCATCTTCTTTCCCTAAAACTACATGCGCATGAATTTTATATTCTCCATTGAAGAGGGTGATGTCGCCATTTAATGCCAACACTTCCTTCCATCTGTTCTTTTAACGGAATTTTTTTATAATCTTTCATAGAAAAATCAAAAAAGCCAACGGTTGTTTCACTGAAAGCGCCTATGGCGGTGAATTGCGATGCGGCAAGTTTTTGTTCGTTTGCAAAAGCCATTATTTTTTCCATTACTTCTTCGCCGCTATCTAAGATAACTGCGAAGGTTTTTTGTTTCTCGTTGTTGATTAATTTATATTTCATTATAGTTCTTTATTTATGCCGCGATATGCCAAAGCCGAGCCGATTAAAATAATTGTGCCCTTGTTACGCGGAAGCATTCTTTTTAATGCCGAAGATGTTCCATAAACCTGCCCGAGATAAGTAACTTCTGTTACATGTTTAAAATCGGCAGATTCTAATTTTTTGAATGGTCCGAAAACACTCAGCATCGCGTTGTTCACCCAAATATCAATCGGGCCAAACTGGTCTTCTATTTTTTGCGCTGCGTGTTCTACTTCATCCGCATTGCCTACATCTGTTGGAACAGCCAATGCTTTGCCTCCATAATCTTCCACTTCTTTTTTTGCAGCATTTAAGCCATCAATGCCTCTTGCCAACAAGCCAACATTGGCGCCGTGTTTGGCAAATTCGCGAACCATTGCTCTTCCTAATCCTGCTGAAGCGCCTGTTATTACTACTGTTTTTCCTAAAAAATTTTTCTTCATTTTAAATTATTTTTTGACTTAATAAATTTTTGTTATAAAAAATCTTTCAATCCTTCTTTCTTTGGCTATATAATAAAACCCCAATTACAATAATGCCTGCAACAAATAAAAGAATAGCGCTACGTTTTACGGTTAATGCAGGTGAATTCAATTTCATTCCATCTACATATTTTTTTTCAGGATAATCCACCGCTGAATTTTCAGATTCACCATTTTCATGTAATGCCATTTGCAGCACCTGCGCTGTATGTAATCCTTTGCGGCCTGTGAGTTGTTCTATCTGTTCACGACAACTAAACCCATCAGCAATGATGATGGTTTTTTTATCTGCACTTCTTACAATAGGCAAAAGCATTCTTTCGCCGGCTTTTACAGATACATCATATTGAGCTCCTTTTTCATAACCAAAATACCCCGCCATGCCGCAACAACCGGAGTCTAATATTTTATAATCCATTCCCATATCCTGAAATATTTTTTCTTCGCATTTCATTTTCATGATTGCTTTTTGATGGCAATGGCCTTGTACAACAGCATTTCTTTTTAATTGCGGTGGTTTATAATTTTCAACTTTTTCCTCTAAGAATTCAGCGAGCGTATAGGTTTGTTGCTTTAACCGTTTTGCATCTTCATTCGTTGGAAGCAGGTCGCACATTTCATCGCGGAAAACCGCTACACAGCTGGGTTCTAAGCCTACAAGAGGCGTTCCGTTCCTGATTTCATCACGCAAAACATCCAGTATTTGCAACAACATTTTTTTCGCGGTATCTAACATTCCAAAATCATACAGAGGGCGGCCACAACATATCGGGCGTTTAGAAATTATTACCTGGTAACCCGATGCTTCTATTACTTCTAAAGCTGCTACCAATGTTTCAGGTTTGAAAAAATTATTAAAGGTGTCGAGCCATAAAATAACTTTTGGTTTATCAGAATTTTTTTGCTGTTTATTATTGAACCAGTTTCTAAAAGTTTGCTGCGCAAATTTTGGAATTTTTCTTTTTTGCGTTACGCCTGCTACTGCTTTTGAAATGACATTAAATCCGGGCGCTTGTGTAAAAAAATTAACCGTCCCCGGCATTACTGACGCTAAACGCGACCACCAATAAATCCAGCCAAAGGCATACGCATTTCTTGGGCGCAACCTGCTTTTATAATAGTGCGATAAAAATTCTGACTTCAATGTAGCCATGTCCACATTTACCGGGCAATCACCTTTGCATCCTTTACAGGCAAGACATAAATCCAACGATTCTTTTACATTTTTATCTCTCCATCCTTTAGTGAGTACATCACCTTGCAACATTTCAAAAAGCATGTGCGCTCTTCCTCGTGTGCTATCTTTTTCTTCACGTGTTACCATATAACTCGGGCACATAGTTCCACCTTCGTGACGACGGCAATTTCCGACGCCCACACAACGAAGCACTGCACGCGAAAAACTTCCTTTGTTATCATCGTTTAAAAAATGAAAATGCGTTTTGGGTGAAGGCGGATTATAAGATGTACCCAACCGAAAATTGGATAGTTGCCCGAAAGTGTCTATTATTTTTCCCGGGTTCATCAGCCATTGAGGATCCCATATTGATTTGAATTCATGAAATGCCTCCATAATTTCTTTACCAAACATTATTTCAAGCAGGTCGCCTCTGGTTTGCCCATCGCCATGTTCACCGGAAAGTGAACCGCCGTAACTTACTACCAAATGTGAAGCTTCTACTGTAAAATTTTTATAATTTTCTATTCCTTCTTCAGTCTTTAAATCAAAACCTACACGGCAATGAATACAGCCCTGCCCGAAATGCCCGTACAAAGAAGGATGATAACCAAATTTTGTAAACAATGCTCGTAAATCTTTTAAATAATCCCCAACTTTTTCAGGTGGAACTGCAGAGTCTTCCCAACCGGGCGCTCCATCAGGTTCTCCGGGAACAAATGCAGTAGCGCCTAAGCCGGATTCTCTTACCTGCCAAAGATTTTGTTCCTGCTCAGGGTCATCAAACAAGCTCATGTTTGGCGCATCTTTTTCTTTCTTTAATTCTTCCATCAATGCTTTGCACTTATTATCGGATTCGGTTTTATCTTTTCCGCCAAACTCTGCGAGCAGCCATCCTCCTCCTTTTGGCAACAATGGAATGTCGCTTACATTCAGTCCTTTCTTTTTCATAAACTGAATTAATAAATCATCAAAACCTTCAAGTCCTATTGGCTGATGTTTCATTATCGTGGGACATGCATGACCGGCGGCATAAATATCAGGATAGCCAAGCACCAATAAAGAACGTGCCTCGGGATTGGGCATTAATTTCATATTCGCTTCCAGAATAACAACGCACGTTCCTTCAGAACCGACAACTGCCTGCGCTACATTGAATCCATTTTCAGGTAAAAGAGCGGGCAAATCATATCCTGAAACACGGCGGGGAATGTTGGGAAATTTTTTACGGATCTCATCTGCATATTTATCTCTTAAGTTTTTTAGCTTCTGATAAATTTCTCCTTTTCTGCCGCCTTCTTTTATAATGTTTTCTAATTCTTCATCACTCGTAGGGCCTACTTTCATTTTGATTCCATCATAAGTAAGAATGGTAAGCGATTCTGTATTGTCGGACATGCGTGCACCATAACCATAAAACTGCGCCATCACAGAATGTACACCGCATGAATTATTTCCCAACATGCCGCCAATGGCGCAATGGCTGTGGGTTGCAGGGTCGGGGCCGAAAGTAAGATTGGCTTCTTTTTGAGTGGTTCCTCTCATCTCGTCCAACACAATTCCCGGTTGCACCAACACCGTTTTTTTATCCTTATCAATATGTAAAACCTTGTTGTAATATTTAGTCATATCCATTACCACTGCCACATTACAGCAGGCACCTGTAAGGCTTGTGCCGCCGCCGCGTGATAAAAGCGGCGCATGATATTTTCTGCAGACAGCAACGGTATTAATAATATCCTGTTCTGTTTTTGGAAGAACAACGCCAATAGGAACCTGGCGGTAATTGGAACCATCCGTTGCATACAGCGCTTTGCTTCCTTCATCAAAACGTACCTCGCCTTCTATTGCAGATTTCAGTTCCGCTTCCAGCGATTTTGCGTCAACGCCTTTGGAATATTTGGTTTCGTAACGAAGGTCTATTGTTTCTGTTTCTTGTGTCATATAATTTGTTTGTTTTATAAATTCAAACTCAATGACAATTAATTTGGTAATTATTTTTCAAATAAGAGTTGCAAATCAGAAAGATTTTTTAAATCTCTATATTTTAAAAGAACTTTCGAAAAACCTTCTTGGTTTATCGAGTTTCAAACTTTATACTTTTCCGCATCTTTATGTTTGAAGTCCAATCCTATTCCCGGTCAGCTGATATCTGCATGCAGGAAACCATTTACAGTTTCTGAACGCCATTAAAAAGCATCTGTTCTATTCTTACATGATCGTGAAAATATTCTGCAATGTAAAAAGATGATGATGACAAAGCTGCGTGTAGATGCTGTGCTGGCGCGTAACGTGAAGAAAAGGGCAACTGGTATGCTTCACATAAATCTCCTGCTTTTAAAAAAGCCATAGATACGCCGACCTCGCCAGTAAACTTTGCATGCGCACATGCCATGAACGCCGCATTTTCTTCATGGAGTACTTGAATAAAATCTATCTTGCCGTCGGCACGGTTTAGTGCGCCCATTAAACCATTAATACCATCGCCCGGGAAACCAAAGATTCGTGTAATGCCCCATGCTGAAAGTCTGTTTATTAAAAAATCACCTACGGTCTGGCTCATAATAATTTTTTTTGAATGAATAGAAAACAATTAAATGCAGTGTGATAAAAAATATCAATTCACATGCCATTCCAATAAATGCTCTTTCTTGAAATTCAATAAAAAGCTGGTTTTAAAATTTATCTTTTTTGCATTTGAAAAATCATGCTTATTCTTTCCCATTTTGTGCAATATTATTTTAGATAATGACTCAAAATTTACAGCTCCTTTATACAGATAATCATTTATGAAAATTGTTGGTGTATTTTTCACTCCTTTTTGCAATCCAATCCTAATGTCACTGTCAATTTTCCTTTTCAATTTTTCATTTTCTTTATTTTCATCGTTATAGTTGTTCTTTGGAAAGGATATGTTCTTTTTCAAGAAGATGCCAAATACCGCCCAGACCATATTCCAGGCATTCCTGATTCTCTAAAATCAAGTCACGTATTTCATTAAACTTATTGTATTGTGTTCCAGCTTCGGCTGTGAGAGCTGCTAAAAAAGCTGATGGATGCATATTAAACAATGGGAATTGCCGATATACTATGCAAATATTTTCTGTAAAATATTCAAGGAGTTTTTTTAATTCTCTGTAAGCTCGGCCACAATCTTCACATTCATAGTCTTCATAAATTACGAAAACTATCTTTGAATTTACGTTTCCGCAGAAGTGGTCATGTTTATTAATAGATGGTAACACTTTTC
>JBBPZF010000983.1:0-2042 GCA_038199105.1 Chitinophagales bacterium
CACTGCCCACCTGGAAAAATGCAGAAGGTAATTTAACCCTGCCATCTGTAAGAAGCTGTATGATAATAGTAAAGAAAGATGCCTCGGGTAAAGCTGCTACTGAGTATTATGTAGGAACTTCAGTCGGCCTTTATAGCACCACCAACATTAATGCAGCCTCAGTAAACTGGGAGCGTGAAGGTGATGCTGTATTAGGAATGGCCATTGTTTCCACGCTTGATTACCGCCCGCAGGATAATACTTTACTTGTAGGCACACATGGTAATGGAATGTTTTATGCCAATACAGGAACGCCCAATTTCGTTCCCAATGGAGCCGTTGTACCGGTAGAGCCACCCGGTGCAGATAGCATATTCATAAAAAGTTTATATCCTACCCTTACAAATCATTATCTATTGTTAGGTGCAGGAAGTATTACCGGTATCAGCCAAATATCTATCAGGATTTATAATATGGCCGGGCAATTGGTTTACGCGAATACAGGAAGTTACGAGACTACCCAAATAGATGTTTCCCGCTTTGCAGCAGGTGGTTATATTTTAAAAATCGCGAGCAGAGACAATAAGTACAAATACACTAAGAGATTCGTAAAGTATTGATGAAGCCTATTATTTGCAAAAAAATATTTTCAATGAAAGCAGCTGTTATTTTTTTTATTGGCTGCATCTTCTCCGTAGGTACCGGCTGCTCGCAATCCAATAAAATTATAAAAGGATATGCTTTTGCACGAAATGTAATGCCGGGTGTAAAGCCGGGCGTAAGCCTCAATGAAGATGGTACAGTGACTAAGAGACAAACCCAACCCGGTATACAATATTTTATTTATACTGAAACGAAAGATTCTACAGAGCTACAGGTAAAAAATGTATGGATAAAAGGAATTCAATACGCTGCGCATATAGAAAAGGTAAAAGATATTCCGTCGGCTATCGCTAAAGATTCGTCTATCCTTAACCGTGATAGTTTAGCAGGCACTGGTGGATTGACAACGTGGCAAATAAATGTGGGTGAAATTATTTCTTCTTCCCATAAAAATTTTGATAAGCCTTCACAACTGGAAGAACCAGAAGTGCTGATAAGCTATTTATATAAAAACAAAATTCAATATTTTTCTATTCCAAAATTAAAGTACCTCGAGCCACTAAGGCTGCAATAAAGATTTCCAAAAGTCCTTACAATTTCATTGGCGAACTATTCCTGTATTTTTGCGTTCTTTTATTCAAAACAGGAATTTTTTATGGATATATATGATGTGATAATTATTGGTGGCGGGCCGGCGGGGCTAAACGCGGCTGTAGTGCTTGGCAGGTGTATGAGAAAAGTTTTATTATTCGATCATGGGCAGCAACGCAACCGTCATTCGCACGGCATGCACAACTATCTCACCCGCGATGATATTTCACCTGGAGAATTTTTAAAGATCAGCCGAAGAGAATTAAAAAAATATGGCGTAAAGATGAAGCAGGTGGAAATAAAGCACGCTAAAAAAAATACAGATGAAATATTTGCAGTGACTGATTGTGATGAAAATATCTATTATTCAAAAAAGCTGATTCTTGCTACCGGCTTAACAGACAAGTTGCCGGAGGTGAAAGGCATCGATAAGTTTTATGGCACATCCATATACCATTGCCCTTACTGTGACGGATGGGAAAATAAAGGCAAATCAATTGGGGTATATTCTGAAAGTAAAGACGGAATTGACGTTGCGCTTACGCTAAAAGCGTGGAGCGGAAAAATTACTTTATATACTAACGGTAAGCAATACCTGACAACCAAGTACCAAAAAATAACTGATAAAAACAAAATTGATGTTGTATTAGAACCCATCAGTTCATTTGAAGGAAGCAAAGGGCAGCTAAAAAATATTGTTTTTGAAAATGGCGAAAAATCTTTTTGTGAAGCGTTGTTTTTTTCCAATGGTTACGATGTGCAATGCCATCTTGTTGAAAGCCTTGGCTGCAATACGGGTAAAAATAAAATAGCCCTGACTAACAAATCACAGCAAACAAATATTCCGGGCTTATACGTTGCAGGCGACC
>JBBPZF010000984.1:0-6067 GCA_038199105.1 Chitinophagales bacterium
ATTATTTGAATATTTACTTCTATCGCCATCTTACTGCTTAAAACACTTGATAGCATTGCTACACCTTGTTCTGTGAAGGCCATCGGCAAATATCTTGTACCTCCCCATCTTGAGGTGCCAAATTGGCTCCTCAAATTTTCATACTCTTCTTTATTTAATTCAAACATAAAATCATCAGGGAATCGTTCAATATTTCTTCTTACCTGCCTTTTTAATTGTTTGGTTTCTACCAAATACAATCCAGATAAATCGAGGTCTAACATCACTTTGTGGCCACGAATCAAATGAATTTTATCAGCAATTTTATTCTCCGCTAATTGTTGTAGCGCATTGGCCATTGGATTGGGTTTTGCTTGATTACTGTACTTCTTTCACCTCCTCTATCGGCACCAATGTGTCAATAGTCGCCAACACCGTTACACCTCCTTTTACCGCCTGATTAAGTTTTACATTGAGCTGTGTGCCCGCAGGAAGTAGTACATCTACACGGCTGCCAAATTTTATAAAGCCCATCTCAGTGCCCTGGTCAACCTGTTGCCCTACTGTCAAATAGTTTACAATACGTTTTGCAACTGCGCCTGCAATTTGCTTTACAAGGATCACCGCACTATCACTTTTAATAACCACGGAATGCCGTTCATTTTCAGTAGAAGATTTTGGATTCCACGCTACGAGGTATCTTCCTTTATGATATTGACTGTACAACACCTCGCCCGTCATAGGTATGCGGTTGATATGCACATTTGCCGGGCTCATGAAAATAGAAACCTGCAAACGCTTATCATGAAAATATTCGGGATCAATAGTTTCCTCTATCACTACCACTTTACCATCGGCAGGGCAAATTACCTGGTGGTGTGCAACCGTACAGTTTCTTTTTGGGGACCGAAAAAAAGAAATAACAAACAGCAGCATTAGTAAGCTTACCCCAAAAACAATCCAGGAAACAACTGGCATAGATGCGCTGAAAAAATAGAAAAATATAATATTAACGGCCCCAAAAACCAGCGCACTCAAAGCAATAGATTTATAACCTTCTTTATGAATATTCATCTCATAAGTTTAACCACAAATATAAAAAAGTGGAAGGGAAGACAACGGTATTAATTTTTTCTGCTCTACACATAAAAAAAATAATATACGCCAGCAATTATCGAAACGATTAATAACGAATCAAACCTGTCTAAAAAGCCGCCGTGGCCGGGCATTAAAGTTCCGCTGTCTTTTACATCGGCCATACGTTTTATTTTACTTTCTAACAGATCGCCTAAGGTGCCAAAAATACCTGCTATCGCTGCTATCGCAAACCAGTCAAAACTTGTAAAAGAATATTTTATATCTGTAGCGAGATTAGATGTAAGCAACGGCCCTATAAAAAACCCTCCTACTAAAATGCACAAAAGTATTCCGCCAATCGTTCCTTCCCAGGTTTTCTTTGGCGATATTTTAGACAATGGGGTTTTGCCGATAAAGGAACCAACGATATAGGCCATCGTATCATTTATCCAGATAGAAAAAATGATAGCACAGGGGAGCAATGGTGAATAGAGCCAAATAGCTTTATTGCTGCCGTAAAATACTGAATTGCTACCGGGAAATCCGCATAGCATCAGCAAGCAAATTGGCAATGTGATATATAACAGGCCTAACGGAAGCAGGAAGCTATAAGTGTGTGGCTTTATTTTTCTAAGCAGTTTAATAAATTCAAACCAACATCCAAAATGTATGATGGTGAGGAGAATGATAAAACTCCATCCGTTCCACAATAACCCCACCAGCATTACAACCACAAAAACAATAGAAGTAAGCGCTCTTGTTCTGAAAGTTTTGGTGTCAAAAGCCATTAAAAATATTAAGATTGAGCAGTTGCCCAGTTATGAAAATCGTCATCAGGAATATCGTCTTCCACCTGTTTTTGCTTTTGCAATAATGAGTATTCTTTAAATTTTTTAAACAGGTAAATGATTAAAATAAGTGCGATAACGCCTGCCCATAAAGGAAAATTTTGCTCAATATCTTTTGTATTTTTTTTTCCTGAAAGCGTGACAACATATAGCGCGGTAACCTGCAGGCCATTGTATAAAAAATGAAAAAACACAGAAAGCCATAAACTTCCACTATAATAAAATATAAAACCAAGAATACCCCCTAAGGCAAATCTCACTAAAAAACCGTAATACGATATATGAATAAGGCTGAAGATAATAGAAGTAAGAATGATTGCCACCCACGGGCCTTTGAACCATCGTACAAAAATATTTTGCAAGCCAGCCCTGAAACACATTTCTTCAAACAGACCTGGCAAAAAACCTATGATTATAAGTGAGACAATATATTTAGCGAACGAATTGATATTGATTAATGCCGCTTCCTGCATTGCCCGGGCATCTTCCATCGCTTTAAACTTTACCGACCACGCTTTAGGTATCGGAATGATTTCGTTCAGTTCTGCCAACGCGCCAGACAAGGGAAAGGTAAGCAGCAGAATACCGATAACAACCAGCACCTGTTTATAATTTATGTTGGTATTGAATCCCAAAAATTTTGTGGGCTTACGGTAACATATAAGCGCAAATATGTACACGGGAATGAAGAACATAAACAATGTTGAAGCCCCTTGTATAGCCATTATTGCATAATAATATTGCGGCTTAAGCATATCATCTGCCATGGTAAGAATTGGCCTGCCAGTCATCATCATCCAGATTGCTACGGACACAATTGCCCCGATGATGAGCCCCCCGCCTATTAAACCCAGGAAAATTCCTAATTGCGCAGGATAGCTAATGTTTTTCGAATTTCTGTCAGCAACCATTATCTCAAATTTTAAGTGCGTAAATTTACAGCCAAATTTTTTCTTTGTGCAAGAAGGCCCGAAGTATCAAGTATCAAGTATCAAGAATTAAGTATCAAGAAGAACCATGCCATCAATAGGTAACATACAACTCCCGGATTTTCCGTTGCTGCTTGCACCGATGGAAGATGTAAGCGATCCACCTTTTCGGGCAGTTTGCAAGGACAAAGGCGCCCATCTTATGTACACGGAATTTATCAGCAGCGAAGGGCTTATAAGAGATGCTAACAAGAGCAGGAAGAAACTGGATATTTTCGATTATGAAAAACCGGTTGGCATACAAATATTTGGTGGCGATGAGGACAGCCTTTCTATGGCTGCAAAAATTGTGGATGCAACCAATCCTGATTTGCTTGATATTAATTTCGGTTGCCCGGTAAAAAAGGTTGCCTGTCGGGGTGCAGGCGCAGGTGTTTTAAAAGATGTGCCGCTAATGGTTCGCTTAACCAGTGCTGTTGTAAAAAGCACTTCACTTCCGGTAACAGTAAAAACAAGGCTTGGTTGGGATGATAACTCCAGGAATATAGAAGAGGTTGCGGAGCGCCTGCAGGATGTGGGCATACAGGCGCTTGCCATTCATGGGCGTACACGTACGCAAATGTATAAAGGAGTGGCCGATTGGTCACTTATCGCAAAAGTGAAAGAGAACCCAAGAATTACTATTCCCATTTTTGGGAACGGTGATATTGATTCGCCGCAAAAAGCTTTGGAATATAAAAATAGGTATGGTGTGGATGGTATAATGATTGGACGTGCCGCCATTGGTTATCCATGGATTTTTGAAGAAATCACCCATTTTGTAAACACAGGCGAAATGCTTGCTCCGCCCACTATTGAAGAAAGGGTAAATGTTTGCAAAAAACATTTGATAAAATCTTACGAATGGAAAGGCCCTGTAGTTGGTATCAATGAAATGCGCAGGCATTATACAAATTACCTGAAGGGAATGCCTAACATTAAAGAGTTTCGTCTCAGGTTGGTTACCTTAAAAGAAGTAGATGAAATTATAGAAGTGCTTGATGAGATTGTAAAAAAATATAGCGGATACGAATTTGAACCTTCTGTGATTGAGCTTATAAACTATCACGAAAAATGCGCGGTCTAAATTTGCTATGTTTTATAAAATCATATCCTGCGGCGCAACAGAAGAAGAAAATATCTTTTTAAGATTTCCATCTTCATCTAAGAGATATTTGTAAAAATTCCATTTAGGCGCTGTGCTATTCCACCCATTTTTATCTTTATCACTTAACCATTGATAAACCTGCTGCTGGCTCATTCCAACTACATCCTCTTTCTTAAAAAGAAGAAAACTAACTCCATAATTTATTTTGCAAAATAGTTCAATCTCCTGGTCGCTGCCGGGCTCCTGGGCACCGAAATTATTTGATGGAAAACCAAGAATGACAAGGTTTTTATGTTGTTGATGCAATTTTTCAAGCTCAGCATATTGCGGCGTATATCCGCATTGGCTGGCAAGATTGACAAGGATAACTTTCTTACCACGATATTTTTCAAAACTAACTTCTTCCCCGTTATTAGCTATTGCCCTTAGGGAATAAAAACTTATCGGCGCTTTTATATCTTTTTTGTTTTCCAAAATGTTAATTCCTAAGCCGGAAAGTTTGGAAATGCTCATGCGCAATGGATATGTGGAGGCAATAAGATTGTTTATAAAGGGCATTAGTTTTATTTATTAAAATCGAATGCAAAGGAATGAAAAAGTTGGCGGAGAGTAGTGCTAACTATTTTTACATTTATAATAAGGATGCAAATAACATCAACCCTTATTTTCTATTTAGAAATCACATTGAAAACTTTTCTAAAATCCCTGAGGAAGATTGGGGATTGCTCGTTCCTCATCGTACTCTTTGCTCGTTAAGAATCTATTTGACAAGAGAAATGCCTGGCAAAAGTCCGGCAGTCATATCGCGGATTATCTTTACAATAGGCCTTGCAGAAAAGATCATAAAGCTTATTAATTCAAAACCCAGAAGAACGTTATATCTCGCCTCTAAATAGCGTTTTGTGCTCTTAAAATGAAACGCCTCGCTGTTTGACAAGTGAGGCGCTTAAATATTAACTTGCTAAAAGCCATTATGTACGTTGTAATCCTTTATTTAAAATAAATCTTATAGCTTCCGCATGTTCTTCCGTAAGACCAATGTACGGACTAGTTTGTATCAAATTTTCCTTTAAGAAGTCAGGAAGCTCATTTAAAGACTTATCATCGTCAATAATGATAAAATCCTCACTAATACCATTTATATTAAACCAATTAACAATCTCATCCTTCCGATTAAGATTATTAAAAGTCTCAGGCAGTAATTTTATTTTTTCAATATTGATATCTCTATTCTTGAAAATGCTCTTCCATTCTTCAACGCTAAACTTTGATCTATGTGATGTTGTAAGCACAACTGTGACCCCTTCAGCAATTAAACTTTGAAGCGTACGGGTTGCCCTATTACTAAACGCAGGAAATCCATCATTTAAAAATTCAGGGCTTTGCCATCCTTTGGCAGGAACCATGACACCGTCTATGTCTAAGAAGAATAACATACAAGTAAATTTACATTTTATTCCAGCAATTTAAGGAGTTCGGCTAAATGAATATTATTATACTCAGCATCTTGTTCATTTAACATATTAATTTTTGCTTCGGTATCCCAATCTTCGTTTTCAAAAGTGACTGATTCCCAGGGAACCATTATGGTGGCTGCTGTAACTTTTCCCGGAATTCTTTCAAGCGGGTAGTTCGATAATATAGAAGCTATATATCGGTGATGCCCATCACAAATCAAGTTATTTTCAACCTTAATACCAAAGAACTTAATGCCAATAGACATTTTTTTGAATATCCTGTTTATGACCGGGAGGCATAATTTCATATGTGTAGAACTTAAGTCAATTTCATTTTTAAGCATAAATTCAACGATGATTTCTTTTGTAACTCTTTTCAAAGTATTACTCTTTTTTTGAGAGGTTCAAAATACAAATTGTAGGTTGAAACTAACAATATACATGGAGTTTAGTGCTATTGGAGCTGACATTATATGCTTCAACATTTATTACCGTCATTGCTGCATCTTCAAGTCTTAATGTTGTTTTCATTTTTATAATTTCAGAACCCCTGACCTCTACGATTTAGAGCAAATCATAAAAAACCTACAATCCTTTATTGTCAATGCATTGGGAATAATTACATTGGGG
>JBBPZF010000985.1:0-8558 GCA_038199105.1 Chitinophagales bacterium
ATCGGTCTGAAACCGTTTTGTGAATTCTAATAAACTCATTCCTGTAAACATGACTAATATTTTTAGTTAAATATACTAAAAATATTAGTTTAAAACAAGTATTTTTCACTTCATCACGACCTATCCGCTTTATTCTATAAAAATATTTCTTCTGCTTATCATATATTTTATGGCTTAAAATTTTATGAAATTAAATACAAGGTAAAGGCCGGTAAAGCACCTGAACGAAAATATTATTTTATAGTTGAAAACTTCTCATTCCTTTTTTGAATGAGTTCAAACTTAACATGAATAAAATATGGAAGCTGTGTGCAGCCTTTCACTTATTTACTGTTTAAAATCAGGTATAAAAGCGCGGCTATAGTTGCGCCTACAAACGGGCCAAGAATAGGAACCCATGCATATTTCCAATCGCTGGAGCCTTTATGTTTTAACGGCAAAAATGCATGTACGATGCGTGGCCCAAAATCCCGCGCCGGATTGATAGCATAGCCGGTGGTGCCTCCCAAAGAAAGCCCAATTGCCCATACCAAAAATGCTACGGGCAATGCGCCTAATGATCCCAGGCCAATTGGTGTTTTCTGACCAGTAATCTCTGCATTGGTAAAATAGAAGACTACGAATACGAGGACAAACGTTCCAACCACTTCACTCATAAAATTAAAGAAGAGATTCTTTATCGCGGGAGAAGTACTGAATACCGCCAACTGTGTTTGTGCATCCTCGGTTGCGTCAAAATGATTCATATATACCACCCATACTATAAGGGAGCCGAGCATAGCGCCTATAACCTGTGCAACAATATAACCAAGCACTTTGCTCCAGGCAAATTTTCCCGCGATAGCTAATCCAATAGTTACGGCTGGGTTTAAATGTGCCCCGCTAAATGGAGCAGCGATTACGACACCCACGAATACGGCAAGTGCCCACCCCGTGGTGATTACCAACCACCCCGCATTATTACCTTTTGTTCCTTTAAGCACAACATTAGCGACTACGCCATTCCCCAAAATAATAAGGAACATGGTGCCTATTAATTCTGCAGTGAATGCCGACATAAATATTTGTTTTTAATTATCAACCTGTATCAAAATATTATTAAGATTAATCTTCAGCCCAAACATTGCACGCATTTACTGCTTTATTCCAGCCTTTAATTAATATAGATGAATTACTATTTTCGCCTGGTTTGAAAATGCGGTTTGCTTTCCATTGTTGCTGTATCTCATCCATGTTGTCCCAAAAACCTACAGCAAGGCCAGCCAGATAAGCCGCTCCGATTGCGGTCGTTTCTGTAACCCCCGGGCGGATGACATTTTTACCCAAAACATCTGCCTGTATCTGTAAAAGTAAATCGTCAATGGTGGCACCACCATCCACACGCAGTTCTTTTATTTCAACGCCGGAGTCGGCTTCCATTGCAAGCAACACGTCCCGCGTTTGTAGCGCAATACTTTCCAACGCTGCACGGGCTATGTGTGCATCGGTAGTTCCCCGTGTTAATCCAACGATCATTCCCCGGGCGTAAGGGTTCCAATGCGGCGCTCCGAGTCCTGCAAAGGCAGGAACCAGAAATACTCCGCCATTATCCGGGACCTGTGAAGCTTTGGTTTCTACTTCTGATGATGACGAGATAATTCCTAATCCATCCCGTAACCATTGCACAACAGCGCCTCCGATAAATATGCTTCCTTCCAGCGCATACTGAACTTTATCGCCGATCTTCCATGCAATAGTGGTAACCAATTTATTTTTAGAAAGAATAGGTTTGTCACCAATGTTCATCAACATAAAACAACCTGTGCCATACGTGTTTTTAACCATGCCTTTTTGTGTGCACATTTGCCCGAACAAAGCGGCCTGCTGGTCGCCTGCTATTCCTGCAATAGGTATTTTTGCCGCAAGTAATCTTCCGGCGGTTTCGCCATATACTTCGCTTGATGACTTTACTTGTGGCAGCAAAATAGCCGGTATGTCCAGCAGCTTTAATAATTCATCATCCCATTGCTGCGAATGAATATTAAAAAGCATTGTCCGTGATGCGTTGGTAATATCAGTGACATGAATTTTTCCACCGGTAAGATTCCACAAAAGCCAGGAATCCACTGTGCCAAATGCAAGCAGGCCTTTTTCAGCCTTGCCTCTTGCTCCTTCCACATTATCTAAAATCCATTTTATTTTCGTGGCAGAAAAATAGGCATCTATTAAAAGGCCCGTTTTTTCCTGTATCATTTTTTCATTTCCTTTCTTCTTTAGCTCGTCACATATATCTGCCGTGCGACGGTCTTGCCAAACGATCGCGTTATATACAGGCGTTCCGGTTTCTTTATCCCACACAATAGTTGTTTCTCTCTGGTTGGTAATACCAATTGCAGCAATATCTGCAGCAATAATCCCCGCCTTCACCACAGCCTCTGCAAGCACGGTTGCCTGTGAAGACCATATCTCCATGGCGTTATGCTCTACCCAACCCGGCTGCGGATAATGTTGTGTAAACTCTTTTTGCGCCAGCGAAACAATGTTTCCCTTTTTATTAAATAAAATAGCCCGGGAACTGGTAGTGCCCTGGTCGAGTGAAAGAATATATTTCTCCATATCAAGCTTATTTTTTTATTAATTGATAGCTATTTGCTGCCCGTAAGACTCCAATAGATAATTTTTTGCAAGTGCACAAAAACTTTTCACCTGGTTATATTTCCATTCTTCATCGTAGCCTAATTCATCCGCCATTAATTCTGCTACTTTGGGTGCCGCCGCCATAGCAGCTTTTGCATCTAAAAATAATAAACGGATTCTTCTTGCAAGAATATCTTCTATTGTCCTTGCCATTTCCTGCCGTACGGCCCAAATAACTTCTGCCTGCAGGTATGGAGATCCGTCAATTATTTTTTCTTTCAAAAAAGATTTTTCTTTTATCAATGCAATTATTAGCGCTCTATCACTTCCATAAATGTCAAGGGAATCATTGTCAGGTAACACTGGCGTGAAGCCATGGATGTGAAGGTTCTTAGTTCTACATGAATAATTTTTTAGATCTGCAACTTCTATTGCTTTGTTTACTGTTAACTCGGCCATTCTACGGTAAGTAGTCCATTTTCCACCGGTAATAGTAATGAGCGCGGAAAGGCTGACAATTAATTTGTGATCCCTCGGAATTTCTTTTGTGCTTCCTGTTTCTTTTTGCGGCGCTGCCAGCGGACGTAAGCCGGCAAAAACGCTAAGCACATCGGCTTTGTTTACGTGTGTAAAATATTTCTTTATGTTTTTTAGAATAAAATTTATTTCAGTATTCAACGCTACCGGCTCCATTGAGTGTTGATCTAATGGCGTATCAGTAGTGCCCACTAACACATGATCGTGCCAGGGCACCGCAAAAAGCACACGCCCATCTGTTGTTTTTGGGATCATAACAGCATCGTTGCTATTCAAGAATAATTTATCAAAAACAAGATGAACTCCCTGGCTGCATTGCACTATAGGCCTGCTTTCCGGCGCATCCATTTGTAAGATGTTGTCCACAAAAACACCTGTTGCATTTATTACGGCTTTAGCTTCCAGGCTATATTCACGATTAGTTTCCAGGTCTAAGGCAACTACGCCGTAAATCTTATTTTCTTTTTTTAGTAACCGGTTTACTTTAAAATAATTTAAAACCACTCCACCAAGTTCAACACTCGTTTGTGCGAGGTTAATAGCGAGGCGTGCATCATCAAACTGCCCATCGTAATATTGTACTCCGCCTTTTAAACCATTATTTTTCAACTCAGGCAAATGTTGCAGCGTCTTTTCTTTATTTAGAAAACTTGAACTTCCAAAACTGAAGCTTCCAGAAAGCCAGTCATACAATTTTAAGCCGGTTAAATATTTAAGTTTTGATAAGAAAGAATAACAGGGAATTATAAAGCTTTGTTTTTTTACTATATGCGGAGCGTTCTTAATCATTAAACCTCGTTCCCTTAATGCATCGTAAACCAAGCGAATATTTCCCTGTGCTAAATAGCGCACACCTCCGTGCACGAGCTTGGTACTTCGGCTTGAGGTGCCTTTGGCGAAGTCTGATTGCTCAAGCAGTAAGGTTTTATAGCCACGGCTTGCAGCATCTGTGGCAACACCTAAGCCGGTAGCTCCACCTCCAATAATAATAATATCCCATGAAGGTTGTTGTTGAAGTTGCTTTATAGAATCAGAACGATTCATTGATTAAATGGCGGTAGAATTGGTGATGTTTCAAATGTATATATTTAATTTGAAAGCACCTGCCGCTGCTGTCGCGAGCCGGCAGCAAAAGATTTAAATTGAACACATTCATGCGGGATGGTAATCTCATTGCTCTTGTATGACCGGGAAGATTGCTACAAGGCCTATGGATTTAAGAACTAACAAGCGGCATCTTGTAGTATGTACAAAAAAATAAGGCTGCTTTTCAAACAGCCTTATCATACAATACCGGTTTTTGTTATGAACCCGGATTATAACATGGGAAAATAATAACAACCAAATTTTTATATTGTTTAAATAGTTTTCTTTTAGAAAGTAGCAAGCCCGGTTGCCGAAACGGGAAGCCCGTAAGTGTTACCAATTGGCCAAAGGCCACCTAAGAGTGTCCGGTGGTACTCACCAATGCCACCTGCTTTGCCATTGAGTTCGTAAACAAAATAATTATTTGCTGCTACTACAATGTCCACGGGGCCTGCGTCGGTTTTGGCAGCTTCCTTCCTTACTAAATATAATGCGCCCCAATCAGATACATAATAAGAAGATATGCTGTTGCTTGCTGTATTAGTGGTGTAAGCAAACCTGCCATATTTTGTGACAGCAAACCAGCAAGGTGCTGACTGGTAATTGGGAATGGCTCCGTTTACATCATCAGGAATACCGCCGTTTCCCAAAGTATATGATGTAGCAGATCCTGCTCCTGCTGCATCTCCGGCAGCGTTAGACACAATCATGTATTTGTTTCTTGAAAAATCGAAACCAAAGGGAGTTGGGCCAACAGAGGCTGTAAAGATCCCATCATTCACAGAGCCATTACTATTTACATAGAAAGTGCCTATAATGTTGGTGACTTTTTCTGTAACTATTATCCATGAACCGTCTGGTGAAAATGAAATCTGCGGCGCATCTACGGCTGTTGCGCTCAGGTGTTTGGTTCCCTCAATGTGCGTCATGCTGCCATCTGCACCAACCCAATATCCGCTGATGTTGTCGCTTCCGTGGTTCAATACATATAGTAAATTGCCATGAACAGTGAGGCTATTGGGCATTTTGCCGCCTGATTTCTCGGTGTACGCCAATGTAAGGCTTCCATCAAAATTTATTTTAAAGGATGATACGGTATTGCTGCCAGCATTAACAGCAAAAAGCCAGTTGTGCGTTTTATCCATAGTCAATGCACCCTGTGAGCCTAAGCCCATGCCGGTGCCGTTTCCACCTGAGGCGATGTTTCCTTTATGAAGAAGCGAGCCGTCAGATTTAATTCTATAAATCACGATCTCGTTTCCTGCAGCAGCATTAGTTTCTGTATATAAATAATGCTCCCGGCCTTGATTGACTGCGCCGTTCGTTTCTGCAATTGTAGCCCCGCGTTCTCTTACAGCGAGTTCATCAGGGTTAGCGCCATTTTCTGACATCATTTGTTCAGTCAGTACTTTTGGCTGTGCCGCGGGAGAAAGATTTTTATCTGCATTTTTACTACACGAAATGGCGACGAGCATTACTATAGCGGCCAACGATGTTTTTAAAAAAGTGATCTTTTTCATTTTTATTTTTTTTAAGGTTTAAAAAAATATTTTAATAGTTCTGCATACCCTGGCTTTATCTCTTTAAAGGATTTTTTTTGATCTACCGGTTACCGGTACCCGTAAATAATTATTATTTCAACCGGCCGATAATAGCGATCTGTAATCCGGCACTCGTAACTGGCAAACTGCCTACGCCCATGCCTCTTAAAGGGATTTTCAGGTAAGGTTCTATTCTTATATCAAAGTTTTTAAAAATATTTTTTTCATATCCTGCGCTAACATTTGCAACCGCCGGCAATCCGTAATTATTTTCTTCGTAAACACATAAAAGATTTTTATTGTCTCCATTAAGAGTAATGTGATACATGTTCTTCTCTCTTGTGATGATGTACGCGGATACGCCACCCGCAACAAACAGATCAAAATTTCTTTTTGTAAAAAAATCAAACTTTAACTTCAAAGGAATTTCTATGAATGAATTGCTGCTTTCCAGGCTATTTATAATCATTCCGGAAGGCATGGTGAATGCAACTTCATCCATGCTGAAATTTTTTCCTTCACTTGTGTAATATTTCTTATCCCAGCTAATACCTGATTCAAGCAATGTTTTTTTACTAAACCTGTAACCCGCTACTAAACCTGCGTTGACGCCAGAACGGTCAAATGAACCCGAATGAACTTTACTAAAATCCGGTCCGGCAACAACACCAACATAAATTCCTTTTTTATTTTGAACGTTTTGCGATGGTTTGTTCTTCTTTTTTTTATTATGAACAATCACATCCTCTGCATTTTCAGAAGCGTTTAACTCTTCCTTTTGCACGTTATTTTTTGATAAAATTTCCTCTTTACTAATTTTATTTTCTGCCGGATTATTATCAGCATTTACCTGATTGATATTCTCTGCCCGAGAATACTTGTTGTTAAGTTTTGAGCTTTCATGCTTGGAAATTTCACCTGTCAAACTTTTTTTTATCCCCGGGTTTGCATTTTTAATACCAGAACTAGCCGGCCTGCTGGTATTTTCTTTTTCTGCATTAGTGGTATTATTAGCAGGTAAACCAACGCTATTGTAGTGAACGGTTTTATCTTTTTTATCAGCAACTACGACCGTATTCTCTTTAGCCTTGCTCTCCTTGCTTTTTTCCTTTGAGGAAGTTTTGCTTTCGGTTTCTTTGCTATTGTTAGCTAACACATTTTTACCAGGTACAACGTCAATTCTTTGTTGATAATGTTGAATTATATACCAGCTAACTGCGCCAATGAATAACAGTAGAAACAGAGCGGTAATTTTTTTTCGGCCATTACTTTTCGATGCTGCTACGATTACGGGACGGTCAGATTTATCAGCAATTCTTTTAGCAATACTTTCCCAATCTCCTTCGCCTTTTTTCAGCGGATAATTTTCGGCTGCTCTTTGAAACAATTCATCCATATCGTTTTCTAAATGCTGCATTCTGTAAGCTCCTCTTTTTCGTTTAAATATTTTTGCATCAGTGCCTTTGCCCGTAGCAAATTAGACTTTGATGTACCAACCGGCATTCCCAAGGTTTCTGCAATTTCTATGTGAGTGTAACCATCTATCACGTGCATGTTAAAAACAATTCTATACGATGGCGGTAATTTTTTTACAAGGTTTATCAGTTCTTTGTAGATGATCATTTTATCAGCAGAGGCAGTTTTGTCTTTAATCTCCCACACATAATCAGGGATGCCGCCTATCTCAGGCAATAGCATTTTTTTTCGCAACAGGTCAATTGATGTATTGATCATAATTCTTTTTAGCCAGCCGTTCAGCAATTTATCAGTATCAGCATCGTTTTCCACACGGAATTTTTCTATGCTTAAAAAGAATTTTACAAACCCATCGTTGGCGACTTCCGATGCTTCCTCGTAATTGTAGATATATCGAAACACTGTCTTTAGCGCAAAGGCACGATAGTTTTCATAAAACATCTTTTGATATTTATGATTATGTTCTCTGCAACCATTTATTATTGTGAGTGTTTTCTCCAAAACGCAATGCAGGGTTTAAAGTTTATTCCGGAAACCAGCTTATTAAAGTTAAATATTAAATTATGTATGCCTTTACAACAAGGTAAAGGAAATGATCAATAAGAAATTTATATAAACAAATACGCAGGCGCAGAGAAAGGGTTGCAACACATTTCATTTTTCACCAAATTATTTTTTAAGAAAAAAATATCATCTTTTTTGAACCAAAAGATCAATCAGATGGTGGCCCATTAAACTTCCTCTTCCTTTTGTGCTATAGCTTTGCACACCGTGTTGAAATAAAAAATAGTCACTTGCGAAACGGAGAATTACTTAATTTACTTTATGGAAAAAAAATATCCTTTCTACTTCAGGTCAACGGTTACGCTCTTTGGGCTGATATTATTTGTGTATCTCCTTTATGTGCTGAAGGCAATTCTTATTCCCCTCGCATTCGCCGGGATGATTGCTATTCTTTTGAATCCTTTCGTGAACAGACTAAAGAAAAAAAAGGTTCCAAACGTAGTAGCAATCATTATTGCTTTATTGGCGACTATTTTATTGGTTGCCGGTGTAATGGTTTTTATTTCCTCGCAAATAGCCAAGTTTACACACAACATGCCCGCTTTGCAGCAAAAATTTTCTGATCTTTTTCACCACTTTCAACTCTGGCTGCAGGACAATTATTCTTTTACGTTAGAAAAGCAACAGCAATTATTGTCAGAAGCGGGCGCTAACCTTAAACCATTAATTGGCCAAACACTCGGTACAGTTTTGGGCACAATAAGTATAATTATACTATTGCCTGTTTATATCTTTTTG